>NZ_JBFBIV010000027.1:0-111755 GCF_040702025.1 Streptomyces sp. NPDC088194
GCCCCGTCTCCGCGATCGAGTTGGTGCCGTCCGACGGGCCGGGAAGCGCCGGGCGGGACCGGGCCGACTGAACCGGTGAACGGGGGCTCGGTGTTTCGCGGGTGGGTGGTTACGCCGCCGCGTCCGGGTCGCCGCCGAAGCGCTCGGTGTAGCCCGCCAGGTCCTCGTCGCTGATCTTGGCGAAGAGGACCGGCGGCACGGTGAACGGGGTGCCCGCGGGCAGGGTGGTGAGGGCCCGGGCCTGGTCGGCGGTGACCCAGGGCGCGGTGTCCCCCGGCAGGTCGAACGCGGCGCGCATGGCGCGGGCCGAGGCGGGGATGAACGGCTCGGAGACGACCGAGTAGAGGTGGATGAGGTTCATCGCGGTGCGCAGGGTGAGCGCGGCGCCCTCCGGGGAGGTCTTGATCTCCATCCAGGGCGCCTTCTCCTCCAGGTAGGAGTTGCCCGCGCTCCACAGCGCCCGCAGGGACTGGGCGGCCTTGCGGAACTGCAGGGTCTCCATGTGGCCCTCGTACTCGGCGAGGAGCGTGGAGATCTGCTCGCCGAGCTTCGCCTCGGCCGCGCCCGGGGCGCCGCCGTCCGGCACCGCGTCGCCGAACCGCTTGCGGGAGAAGGACAGCACCCGGTTGACGAAGTTGCCGAGGGTGTCGGCGAGGTCCTTGTTGACCGAGGAGGTGAACAACTCCCAGGTGAAGGAGGTGTCGTCGGACTCCGGCGCGTTGGCGATCAGGAAGTAGCGCCAGTAGTCGGCCGGCAGGATCTCCAGCGCGGCGTCGGTGAAGATACCGCGGCGCTGCGAGGTGGAGAACTTGCCGCCGTAGTAGTTGAGCCAGTTGAAGGCCTTGACGTAGTCGACCTTCTTCCACGGCTCGCGGGTGCCCAGTTGGGTGGCCGGGAACATCACGGTGTGGAAGGGGACGTTGTCCTTCGCCATGAACTCGGTGTAGCGGACCGGGTTCTCGCCGCCGTCCGCGTCGTACCACCACGACCGCCAGTCGCGGGTCTCGCCGTCGCCTGCGGCGTCGGCCCACTCCTTGGTGGAACCGATGTACTCGATCGGTGCGTCAAACCAGACATAGAAGACCTTGCCCTCGGCAGCCAACTCCGGCCAGGTGTCGGCGGGCACGGGGACACCCCACTCGAGGTCGCGGGTGATCGACCGGTCCTGGAGCCCTTCGGTGAGCCACTTGCGGGCGATCGAGGACGCCAGGGTCGGCCAGTCCCCGCTGCTGGCGTCGATCCACGCCTCGACCTCGCCGGCCAGCTTGGACTGGAGGAGGAAGAGGTGCTTGGTGTCGCGGACCTCCAGAGCGCTGCTTCCGCTGATCGCCGACCGCGGTTCGATCAGGTCGGTCGGGTCGAGCACGCGGGTGCAGTTCTCGCACTGGTCGCCGCGCGCCTTGTCGTACCCGCAGTGCGGGCAGGTGCCGACGATGTAGCGGTCGGGCAGGAAGCGCTCGTCGGCCAGCGAGTAGACCTGCCGGACGGTGCGCTCCTCGATGAAGCCGTTCTCGTGCAGGGTGCGGGCGAAGCGCTGGGTGATGTCGCGGTTCTGCGCGGAGGAGCTGCGGCCGAAGTGGTCGAAGGACAGCTCGAAGCCGTCGTAGATGGCCTTCTGCGCGTCGTGGGCCTGGGCGCAGAAGACGTCGACCGGCAGGCCGGCCTCCTTGGCGGCGAGTTCGGCAGGGGTGCCGTGCTCGTCGGTGGCACAGATGTACAGCACTTCGTGGCCGCGGTCACGCAGATACCGGGAGTAGACGTCCGCCGGGAGCATGGACCCCACCATGTTGCCCAGGTGCTTGATCCCGTTGATATAGGGCAAGGCAGAGGTGATGAGGTGACGAGCCATTGCAGGCTGCTCCCAATTCGTTGCGCGGAGTGAGTAATTCGTCTACGGACCGTCAATAGCGTATCTGACCCGAACAGGTGGTAACCGACCGTGGATAAGTCGGTACCGCAACCCGGAAGTTCAGCCCCGAAGATCACCGCGCGTGACTGCACATGCACATGCACGTGCACATGCACGCGACTTGGCTACGAGTTATGATTCGAGTACCAGACGAGGCACAGGTGTAGGAGTCGCTGATGCGCCGGACGCACAACGGAATGGCTGCGGAGGATCTCTCGGAAGCGGTCTGGCAGAAGAGTCGGCACAGCAATGCCAATGGCACCTGCATGGAGTTCGCCGCCCTGCCGGACGGCGAGGTCGCGGTGCGCAATTCGCGGTTCCCTGACGGGCCCGCGCTGATTTACACCCGGGCCGAGATCGAATCGATGATCATCGGTGTGAAGGCCGGCGAGTTCGACCATCTCATGCCCTAGCGGACGGACGTCCGACCTGGTAACCGCCTCGATCTCCGCTTCGATCTTCACGTCCGACCGACCGTCCGACCCGCCCGTCCGGTAGCCGGCGTCGGTTTTCCGATGCCGGTCTCCCGGCGCGGGTTCCTCGGTTTCCCGGCCGTCCGGTTTCCCGGCCGTCCGCGTCGCTGTCCCCGTCCCCGCGGGGGGAAGTCAGAGCGCACCGCCGGGCGCGAGGAAAAGCGCCCAGACCACCTTTCCCGCCCCGCTCAGCGGGTGCCAGCCCCAGTTCTCGCTGAAGGACTCCACCAGGTGCAGTCCGCGGCCGGTCTCGGCGACGTAGTCGGCGTCCTTCGCGATCGGCGCGACCCCGCTGGGGTCGCGCACCGCACACACCACGCGTGACGTCCAGCGCACCAGGCTCAGTTGGACCGGTCTGCCGGGCGTGCCGATCGGCACCGCGTACCGCAGCGCGTTGGTGACCAACTCGGAGGCGACCAGTTCCATCGCGTCGCGCAGCAGCGGCAGATCCCAGCGCTGAAGGGTGGCGCGGGTGAACCCGCGCGCCTCGCGCACCGACGCGGGGGCAGCCGCCAGTCCGCACGTGGCCCCGTTGCCGGCGGCGAGTCGCTCTGGCGCGAGTACGCCTTGCCATAACGGTTCCAGCACGGCTGCTGCCTCTGCCCTCATGCGAGCCCCCGAGGTATCTGCACGGTCACCATGCTCATGGATCAGCACCCCACCATGCAAGGGCGTCTGCACGTGCATCTGCAAGGAATTGATGCACGTGACGATGGAGAGTGACTGTATGGGTACTGCGCGCAGCGCATAAGTGGCAGACTGCTGATGAGCTAAGGGCGGAGCGTGACCTATGAGCGCAGGGCAGCCGGGAGGCGGGTCCATCGTGCGACGAATGCTGCTCGGAGCGCAGTTGCGGCGGCTGCGGGAGTCCCAGGGCATCAGCAGGGAGGACGCGGGCTACTCGATCCGTGCCTCCGAGTCGAAGATCAGCCGCATGGAACTGGGGCGGGTCAGCTTCAAGGAACGCGATGTCGCGGACCTGCTGACCATGTACGGAGTGACGGAGGAGGCCGAGCGGTTGGCGATGCTGGGACTGGTCCGGGAGGCCAACGCGGCCGGCTGGTGGCACGGGTACGGCGAGGTGATGCCGACCTGGTTCCAGACGTACGTCGGGCTGGAGGAGTCGGCGGCGCTGATCCGTACCTTCGAGGTGCAGTTCGTGCACGGCCTGCTGCAGACCGAGGACTACATAAGGGCCGTGATCCGGCTCGGGCACCCCGGCGCGGCCGATTCCTGGGTGGAAAGACGAGTCGGCCTACGCCTGGAGCGGCAGAAGCTCCTCGTCTCCGAGCGGGCACCCCACTTCGTATCGGTGATGGACGAGGGCGCCCTGCGCCGGGCGTTCGGCGGACCGAAGGTCATGCGGGATCAGGTCGGCCACCTCCTCGAAGCGGCCGAGGCGTCCAACGTCGACGTACGTATCCTGCCGTTCGCGACCGGCGGCCACGCGGCGGGCGGCGGCGCCTTCACGCTGCTGAGCTTCCCCGAGTCCGATCTGCCCGACCTGGTCTACCTGGAGCAGCTGACCGGCGCGCTCTACGTCGACAAGCACGACGAGGTGGTCGAGTACACCAAGGCGATGGACGCGCTGGACCGGATCGCCCTGGACCCGGCCCGGTCGGTGGACTGGCTGCGCGCCCTCCAGCGCGAACTGTGAGGCGCGGGGCCGGTTCCGGCCCCGCCCCGCCGGTGTTCCGCGCGCCTGAAAGACAACGGTAAGGATCGCGCTTCCGCGGTCCCCTTCCTTCGAAGTCCCCGGCAACTACAGTGGCTTGCCGGGTGCCGGCCCGATCCCCGATGGGCGATGTGACCTGCGTCATATATCCGCTCAGGGAGAGCTGGTAGAAGTTGGGGCTTCGTGTGTCGCGAAGGCCGCCGGACCGAAGGTGTGGGGATGGGCGTTCGTGGGCGTAAGCCCAAGCGGAGCCGCAAGCGCTGGATCATCGCGATCGCGGTCTCCTTCGTCCTGCTGGTCGTCGGCGGCGCCGGGGCGATCTACTTCAAGCTGAACGCCAACATCTCGACCTTCGACTCCGCCGGCCTCAGCAAGGACCGCCCGGAGGCCGAGCAGGCCGACGCCAACGGGCACAAGGCGGAGAACGTCCTGCTGATCGGCTCCGACACCCGCTCGGGCGACAACGCCAAACTGGGCGGCAAGGGCACCTCCGGCGACATCGGCCGCTCGGACACCACGATCCTGTTGCACGTCTACCCCGACCACAAGCACGCGGTGGGCATCTCCATCCCGCGCGACTCGCTGGTGGACGTCCCGCCCTGCCTGCTGCCGGACGGCAAGTGGTCGGCGGAGCAGCCGAGCGCGATGTTCAACTCGGCCTTCTCGGTGGGCGACACCGCCAAGGGCAACCCGGCCTGCACGCAGAACACCGTGGAGAAGCTCTCCGGGATGCGCGTGGACCACACCATCGTGGTCGACTTCGAGGGCTTCGCCGCCATGACCTCGGCCGTGCACGGCGTCGACGTCTGCGTGCCCAACGACATCTACTCCGGGGACATGAACCCCAACCTCGGCTACAAGGGCAAGCTCGTCCTGCACAAGGGCATGCAGAACCTGTCCGGGCAGGACGCGCTGGACTACGTACGGATGCGGCACGGCATCGGCGACGGTTCCGACGTCGGCCGGATGCTGCGCCAGCAGGCCTTCCTGTCCGCCCTGATAGCCAAGGTCAAGGGCGAGGGCATGAACCCCACCACGCTGCTGCCGCTGGCCAACGCGGCGACCAAGTCGCTCACGGTGGACCCGGGGCTCGGCACCGCGGCGAAGCTGATGTCCTTCGGGCTGTCGCTGAAGAACGTCGACCTGGACAACATCCAGTTCATCACCGCGCCCTGGAAGTACGCCGGGGCGCGGATAGACCTCGTCCACCCGGACGTGGACGACCTGTTCGCGGAGCTGCGGGCCAACCGCACGCTGAACGGGACGAACGCCTCCGGCCAGGTCACCCCGAAGGCCACCCCGGCGCCGACGGTCGACGGCTCCGGCATCGCCGTCGCCGTCTACAACGGCACGACCACGGACGGGCTCGGCGGCAAGGCGTCGGACAAGCTGACGAAGTCCGGGTTCACCGTCACCGGCACGTCGACCGCGCGGACCCAGGACCACGCGACGACCGTCATCGAGTACGGCTCCGCGCAGGCCGATCAGGCCCAGTCGCTCAAGAAGCTCTTCCCGGGGTCCCAGTTGCAGCCGCTGGCCATCAGCGGGATCAATCTGGTGGTCGGCGCGGACTACGCGAAGTCCGCGGACTCCACGCCCAAGCAGCTCTCCAAGTCCGTCACCGACTCCGCCCGCAGCGCCTCCAGCAACCCCTGCGACAAGCTCTCCTACGGGTGAGCGGCCGGCCCGCGTCGCCGGGCCCCGTCAGTCCGACACGTTCGCCACGGCCGTGAGGCGGTCGATGCGACCCCTGACGAGGTACTCACCGGGTACGGCGTTGCGCGCGCCGAACTCGGCGGCGCGCTCCGCTCCCATGTAGCGCGCGCCGATCCGGGTGCCCCAGTCCTGGAGGGCCACCGGGTCCTCCAGCAGCTCCGCGGTGCACTCGAAGAGCACGTAGGAGTAGGGCGGCGCCTGGTCGTCCACGCAGAGCGCGAAGTGCGGGTCGCGCCGGAGCGCGTGGCCCTTGAGGGAGTCCTGCCCGGTCATGAAGACCACGCCGACGTCGGCGGGGTCGGCGTCGTCCAGGACGAACCAGACAGGAGTGACGTGCGGCCGCCCGTTCTTGCGCTGGACGGCGAGCTTTCCGGTGCGAGTGCCGGTCGTGGCGAACTCGCGCCACTCCGCCTCGGTCATGTGCGCCATGGCGAAAGGTTAGTGCCGCGCCACCGTGCGTGACGTGCGGCGCGGCGGGCGCGTGCGCCACCGGTCGTGCGCGGTCGGCGCGCGGTCAGCCCGCCGCCTTCGCCGGCGAGGCGCCCCGCACCTCCAGGCCGTCGAGCAGCTCGGCGGTGGCCGCGGCGACGGCGGCCACCGCCGCGTCGAAGACCTCCTGGTTGTGCGCGGCGGGCGCGCGGAACCCGGAGACCTTCCGTACGTACTGGAGCGCGGCGGCGCGGATGTCCTCGTCGTGCACCTCGGGGACCATCGGCGGACGCAGGGTCTTGATGCTTCTGCACATGCCTCCAGTGTGCCGCGCGGGTCCGACATGGGGCGCGGGTGGCGGAAGGGGGGCGTGCGAATCGATCCGGTCCACCCCCTTGGCGAGCGGCCCCAGTGGTGCTTCAATGCTGCGCATAGTTAGGAACCTTTCCTAACTAACGGCAACTCCCAGCACAGCAACCGCAGTTGGCCGCTGCCCGGAACCGGGTCGTGGCCGGAAACGGAGACGCACGTGCACACCTCCCCCCACCGCGCCGGCGCCCCGCGCCGCACCCTGACCCGGCGCACCGCGCTGGCCGCCGCCGCGGCCGTGCTCGCCGCGGGCACCGCGACCCTGTCGATGGCCGGCACCGCCGGCGCGTCGACCGCCACCGGTCTCGACGACCCGCACAAGAAGGAGATGGCGATGGAGCTGGTCTCCTCCGCCGAGAACTCCTCGCTGGACTGGAAGGCGCAGTACAAGTACATCGAGGACATCGGCGACGGCCGCGGCTACACGGCCGGCATCATCGGCTTCTGTTCCGGCACCGGCGACATGCTCGAACTCGTCCAGCACTACACGGACATGGAGCCGGGCAACCCGCTGGCGAAGTACCTGCCCGCCCTGGAGGCGGACAACGGCTCCGACTCGCACTCCGGTCTCGGCTCGGCGTTCGTCAGCGCGTGGAAGACCGCCGCGAAGGACACCGTCTTCCAGCAGGCGCAGGACGACGAGCGCGACGACGTGTACTTCAACCCGGCGGTGGACCAGGCCAAGTCGGACGGGCTGGGCACGCTGGGCCAGTTCATCTACTACGACGCCATGGTCATGCACGGCCCCGGCGACGACCCGGTGAGCTTCGGGGGCATCCGCAAGACCGCGATGAAGAAGGCGAAGACGCCCGCGCAGGGCGGCGACGAGACGAAGTACCTCAACGCCTACCTCGACGCGCGCAAGGCCGCGATGCTCACCGAGGCCGCGCACGACGACACCAGCCGGGTGGACACCGAGCAGCGGGTGTTCCTCAACGCCGGCAACCTCAACCTCGACCCGCCGCTGCACTGGAAGACCTACGGGGACTCGTACGAGATCCTCACCCTGCCGTAGGGCCTGCCGGTCCCGGTACGCTCGCGGGCGTAGAGATCCGATCTCTACGCCCGTCTGCGCGTTCAAGGAGCCGTCCATGCTGCGATACCAGCTCACCCACCCGACGATTCTCGCCGCGCTCGCGTCGGCGGGCCACGGCTCGCGGGTGCTGATCAGCGACGGCCACTACCCGCACACCACGGGCGCCCACCCGGCCGCCCAGCGGGTCTACCTCAACCTCACCCCGGACCGGATGCTGGTCACGGAGGTGCTGGCCGCGCTGGTGGACGCGGCGCCGTTCGAGGCCGCCACGGTGATGACCCCGCCGCCCGAGCAGCCCGAACCCCCGGTCTTCGCCGAATTCCGTTCCGCGCTGCCGGAGTTGACCCTCGACGGCCTGGACCGGCACGCCTTCTACGAGGCCGCCCGCGGCGCCGACACCGCGCTGGTGATCGCCACCGGCGACCGGCGCACGTACGCGAACCTGCTGCTCACGCTCGGCGTGCGCGCGGACTGACCGGCACCCGCCCGCGGCCCTAAGCTGTAACCGTCAAAGAGCAGCGGGTGCCGGACGGCACCGGGCGGATGGGGGCGCGGCGCGATGGATGCCTGGGTGTGGTGGGTGATCGCCATCTTCGGCCTCGGAGGGGTCAAGTCGGTGAACGACACGGTGCGCACCGCGTTGCGCACCCGCCACAAGCGGCAGATGGAACGGATGAAGGCCGAGCAGGCCGAGCGGCGCGAACTCGCCGCGGCCGGGCGCGCGCCGGAGCCGGTGTGCGGCTGCACCCACCACCTCGCCAAGCACGACAAGCAGGGCAAGTGCCATGAGGCGGTGGAGGTCCCGACCGCGTGGGACGCCGACCGCAAGCCCACCCAGTACGAAGCCGGCACCTGCAACTGCCAGCAGTACGTCGGCCCGCAGCCGCTCGGGCAGATCTACGCCGAGGAGATCGCGGACCTGTAGCCGTGCCCGGGAAGGGAGCCGTCCGCGCGGCCGCGGTGGCGGCCCTGCCCCCGGCCGCACCGGTCGCACCGGTCGCACCTTCCGGGTCGGCCGCCCGGCCTCACCGGGACGGCGGCAGGTAGGCGCGGAAGGCGCGGGCACCGTGCGGGGTGGGCAGCGGCACCGACCGCCAGTCGCGGGCGAAGGCGGGCGGGCGGCCGCCGCCGGTGACCAGGTAGGCGACCGGCCGCTGACGGGTCTGCGCCAGCAGCCCCGCCGTGTCGATGCTCACGTCAGGTCCGCTCAACTGCCGTGACGAGCAACCGGCGTAGAAGGCGATCGGCACCGCCGAGACACCGCTGACGGTGCAGGGCGCGCGGACGCCGTGGGCGTGCAGCCCGTCGGCGACGGCGCGGTACTCCTGGCTGGTGCGGTGGTTGTTGCGGGTGGCGATGTGCAGGATGCCGCCCTGGATGGCGAGGTGGCCGCACAGCCCGACGGCGACCAGCGCGGTGGCCACCGGGCGCAGCCGCGACTTCCCTGGCAGGCCCGGGCGTTCGCCCGGCACCTCGCCCGGGCGCCGGACCTGGTCCGCCTCGGTCCGGCTGTCGGGGCGTGTGACCAGCCACCACAGGCACTCCGAGACCGGCAGCGCCAGCAGCGCGTACGTCGGCAGCAGGAAGCGCGGGGCCGCGTACGAGATCGTGAAGAGGTACGGCACGGCCATCGCGAGCCCGGTCAGCGCGGCGATCCACACCGCCGAGCGCCGTACCCGGGGCGCCACGGCGGCGCCGCCCGCGGCCAGGAACGGCAGCACGAACCACCAGACCGACGCGTCCTTGTGCCGCCACGGCACGTTGCAGGGGCGGCACAGCGCGCGGCCGCTGAGCGAGCGGATCTGGTCGTCGATCGCCAGGTGCAGGCCCATCCCGCCCTCGACCGCGCTGGAGCTGTGCAGCCGCTCGGTCACGCCGCCGTAGCGGACGTACGCCTCGATCACCCACTCCGCGCAGCCGAGCACCACGCCCGCGACCAGCACCGCGAACAGCGCCGGCCGCCGCCAGCGCGGCACCGCCAGCGCCACGACGGCCAGCGGCAGCGCCAGCCAGCCCGCGTCCGGCGGGCGCATCAGCCCCACCACGGTGATGCCCGCGGCGAGCCCGACCAGCGCGGCGCGGTTACGGGGATCGCGGGTGGCCCGCACGAAGCAGCCCACGGCGGCGAGCGCGCCGAAGGTGCTCCACATGTTCGGCATCACCTGCGGCCCGTAGAACAGGGTGATCCACAGTCCGGCGAACAGGGCGCCGGCCAGCGCGAGTACGCGTTCGGGCAGTACCCCGCGCCATGCGCGCAGCGCGACGTAGAGCCCGATGCCGGACAGTGCCGCCATCCACAGCCGCAGCGCGACCGGGGAGTCGGTGAACTGCGCGACCGGCGCGGCCAGGAAGGAGATCCCGCGGGCCCGCGGGGCGCTGAAGGTGGCCGCCGGGATGTGGCCGCTGACCTGGCTGGTGTAGACCGTCTCGTCCCAGCCGAGCCCCGAACCCGGCAGCACCAGGATCAGTTGCGCCGCGACGTACACCGTGCACACGGCCGCGATCCACAGCCCCCACCGCCTGGGCGCCCCTGCCGCCGCTCCCGCCGAGGACGCGGCGGCCCTCCCGGGTGCCGACGACGGGTCTCGGCGTGCAGCGCTCAGCGGTTCGGGCATCGGCGACCTTCCAGCCTCGGGCGTGGCGCGGTCCCCCCGGATTCGCGAGCGTAGACGTACGAAACGCCGAAACCGCAGTTGAACGCGCGTGTGCACCTAAAGAGCGGCTATCCGGACGGATGGTTGCCTCCTGATACCCATCCGTAACCCGCGCACCACGGAGCGGAGTCCGGGCCCGGCGGCGAGGCGTCCAGGTCAGCGCGCGGACGGCAGGCGGATGCGGAAGGTGGCGCCGTCGCCGGGCTCGGTGTCGAGTTCGACGGTGCCGTGGTGGGCGGTGACGAGCGCGGAGGCGATGGCGAGGCCGAGGCCCGCGCCGCCGCCGGTGGCGCGGGAGCGGGAGGCGTCGACCCGGTAGAAGCGCTCGAAGACGCGCGCGGCCTGGTCAGGGGTCAGGCCCGGCCCGCGGTCGGCGACTTCGAGGATTCCGTGCCCGCCCGAGGCGCCGACGCCGATCCGTACCGGGGTGCCGGGCGGTGTGTGGGCGACGGCGTTGCCGACGAGGTTGGCGACGACCTGGCGCAGCCGCGCCTCGTCGCCGAGCACCGGTGCCGGCCCTGGCGGGGTGCCGGTGCCGCCGGGCCCGGTGAGGGTGACCGGGCGGGTCGGGTCGAGGGCGGTGGTGTCGTGCAGGGCGTCCACCGCGAGGGTGCGCAGGTCCATCGGCGCGAGCTGGACCGGCCGCTGCTCGTCCATCCGCACCAGCGTGAGCAGGTCCTCCACCAGGCCGCCGAGGCGTACGGCCTCGCTCTCGATCCGGGCCATCGTCCGCTTCACGTCGGCGTCGTCGGCGAGCGCGCCCATCCGGTACAGCTCGGCGAAGCCGCGGATACCGGCCAGCGGGGTGCGCAGTTCGTGGCTGGCGTCGGCGACGAACCGCCGCATCTGCTGCTCGGACTCGGCGCGGGCGGCGAACGCGGACTCTATCTGCGCGAGCATGCCGTTGAGCGCGGACGACAGCCGGCCGACCTCGGTGCCCGGCGACGCCTCCGGCATGCGGTGCGACAGCGGGCGGCCCGCGGCGATCTCGGCCGCGGTCGCCTCGATCCGCCGCAGCGGCCGCAGCCCGGCGCGGACGGCGAACCAGCCCGCGACCCCGAGCAGCGCCACCACGACGCCGCCGATCAGCAGGAACGCGGTGCTGAGGTGGCTGGTGGTGGAGGAGACGTCGTCCAGGGAGGAGGCCACCACGACCCCGGCGGGCAGATCGGCGGTGGGCGTGCCGGCGCGGTCGAGGGCCTCGTCGGTGTCGGTGCCGACCGGCATGATCAGCACCCGCCAGCTGCCGCCGCCGTGGTCGCTGCGTACGTCGAAGGGGTGGCCGAAGCGGGAGCGCAGCTGGGCCGCGTCCATCGTGGGCCACAGCGGCTGCGGGTCGTTCGCGGCGACCGGCATCCGGAACTGCTCGGCCACGTGGCCGTCGGCGGCGGCGAAGGCGACGACGAACTGGCTGGGCAGCCAGGGGCGGGCCCCGCCGGGGCCGTTCACGGTGTTCGCGGCGGCCGGGCCCGAAGCGTTGCCGCTCCCGCCGGTCGTGCCGTTCGCGTTGCTTCCACTGGTCGTGCCGGTCGCGCCGTTCGCGCCGTGCGTGCTCATGGAGCCGCCGTGGCCGGTTCCGGGGGCCAGGTAGCGCGGCGGCGGGACGCCCTCCGTGCCGAGCCGGCGGGCGAGCGGCTGGCCGTACCGCTGGAGCTGCTGGTCCACCCGCTGCACCAACTGCCCGCGCACCGAGCCGAGGACCACCGTGTCGCTGACCGCCAGGCCCAGCAGCACCAGCACCAGGGCGAGCAGCACCAGCCGGGAGCGCAGCGACACCGCCGACCACTGGAAGCCGGCCGGCCACCGCCTGATCCGGCGCGGCGCCGCGCCGGGGCCTGAGCGTCCGGCCGGTCCGGACGCGCCGGGTCGTGTGCCGGGCGGGTCGGTCCGTATGCCGGGCGGGTCGGTCCGTGTGCCGGGCGGGTCGGGAGGGCCCGCTGGTCGCGGCGGTGGGAACCCCATGGCCGCGCCGCCGTTCAGCCCTGGCCCGGCGCGGGACGGCGCAGCACGTAGCCGACCCCCCGCACCGTGTGGATCAGCTTCGGGCCGCCGCCCGCCGCCGCGTCCACCTTGCGCCGCACGTACGAGATGTACGACTCGACGATGCTCAGGTCGCCGCCGAAGTCGTACGCCCACACGTGGTCGAGGATCTGCAGCTTGGAGACCACCCGGTCGGCGTTGGCCATCAGGTAGGCGAGCAGCTTGAACTCGGTGGGGGACAGGGAGATCTGGCGGCCGGCCCGCAGCACCTGGTGGCCGACCGGGTCGAGCTCCAGGTCGCCCGCGACCAGCCGCCCGTCGTCGGTGGGGCCGCCGGTGCGGCGCAGGATCGCCCTGATCCGGGCGATCAGCTCCTCCAGGCTGAACGGCTTGGTGACGTAGTCGTCGCCGCCCGCGGTGAGGCCGCTGATCTTGTCGTCGACGCCGTCCTTCGCGGTGAGGAAGAGCACCGGCAGCCGGTCGGGCCCGCCGCCCGCCCGCGGGTGCGGCCCGGTCTCCTCGCGCAGCCGCTTGACGACGGTGAAGCCGTTCATGTCCGGCAGCATCACGTCGAGGACCACCAGGTCGGGCCGTTCGCGGGCGACGGCGGCCAGCGCGTCGGCGCCGGTGGCGGCGGAGACCACCTTGAAGCCGACGAACCGCAGGGACGCGGAGAGCAGTTCCCTGATGTTCGGTTCGTCGTCCACGACCAGCAGGCTGGCCTCGGGTGTCTCCATGGGGACTCCTCCTCCCGGCCCGGTGGGATACGACCGCACCGTACGTGCCGATGCTGTGAGCCGCGTGTGTCAGTTGCCGGTGCCCCCGGTGCCCCCGGTGCCCCCGGTGCCCCCGGTGCCGCCCGCGGTGCTCCCGCCGCCGAAGCCCCCGAACCCGCCGAACCCGCCGAAGCCGCCGGCGGTGCCGCCGCCCTCGGTGACGGTGGTCGCGGTCACGTTGCCGTCGGCGCCCTTGGTGCCGAGGACGGTGACGCTCTGGCCGGCCTTGAGGTCGGAGACTTTGCCGGACTTGGACTCGGTGACCTTGGTGGAGCCGCCGGTGGTGACCTTGACGATGTTGCCCTGGGCGTCGGTGACGTAGAGGGTCTTGCCGTCGACGAGCTTGACCGTGCCGACCGTCACGCCGTTCGCGGCGGTGCCGCCGCCCGCGGTCGTGCCGGTGCCCGCGGTGCCGCCGAAGCGCCCGCCCGCGCCGCCGGTCCGGCCGGTGGCGCCGGTGCCGCCGGTCAGCCCGCTCGGGAAGCCGGACCGCCCGGCCGTGGTGCTGCCGTTCAGATGGTGCTTCTCGACGAGGGCGCCGCCGGAGAACGCCGCCGCGGCCACCACGCACGCGGACAGCACCAGGGTCAGCCACGGCAGCTTGCGGCGCGGCGGGGCGGCCAGCTCGGCGGAGATGTCGCGGGCGTCCGGCGGCTCGGCGAGGATGTCCTCGGGGTGCTCGCCGGGACGCTCGGCGTCGTACCCGTCCTCGGGATACGTGCCTTCGGGGTACGTGCCCTCGGGGCCCGCGCCGTTCGCCGGGTACCCGGCTCCGCCGCGGGGGTCGGGCACGGTGCCGCCCGGACCGCCCGCGCGGCTCGGACCACCGGGGCCGCCGGCGCCGGCCGGGGTCTGCGAACTCCCGGTCTGCCGCGGCCCTTCCATGATCTCGATCCCGCCTGCGGCCTCGGCGTCTGCCTTGACAAGCTCGGTGCGGCGTCGCGCCATCTCGGCCCCTCTTCCTGATCCCGTGTTCCGCTTGTGTCTCTTGGTGAACATCACTCGTGCCGCAGGGCCTCGATGGGCCGCAGGCCCGCCGCCCGGTTGGCCGGGTAGCTGCCGAAGAAGAGCCCGATGGCCACCGCGATGGCGAACGCGCCCCACACCGACGCGGGGATGACCGCGGGTTTGATGCCGACGATGGTGAACCGCGAACCGATCAGCCCGCCGACCACCCCGAGCCCGCCGCCGATCAGCGACAGCAGCGTGGACTCGGCGAGGAACTGCCCGAGGATGACGCCCTTGGGCGCGCCGATCGCCTTGCGGATGCCGATCTCCCGGGTCCGCTCGGTGACCGTGACCAGCATGATGTTGGTGATGCCGATCCCGCCGACCAGCAGCGAGATCGCCGCGACCGCGCCGAGCAGCACCGTGAAGGTCTTGTTGGTGTCGGACTGGGTGCTCAGCAGCGACGCCTGGTTGCTCACCCGGAAGTCGAGCGCGTTCGGGTCGCTGATGCCGTGCGTGCCCATCAGGATCGTGGTGATCTCGTTCTGCGCGGGCGTGGTCGCGCCGGCGGACTTCGCCTCGACCAGGATCTGGCTGATCGGCCCGAAGCCGGTGAAGGCGTTCTGCACGGTCGGCAGCGGCGCGATCACCGTGTCGTCCGGGTCCTGGAAGCCGGTGCCGCCCTTGGTGGCCAGCTCCCCGACGACCGTGAACGGGGTGCCGCCGATCACCAGCTTCTTCCCGATCGGGGAGGCGGTGCCGAACAGGTCGGTCGCGGTGGTGGAGCCGATCACGGCGACCTTGCGGGAGTTGAGCACGTCGTCGGCGCTGAAGTAGTCGCCCTTGTCGACCTTGCTGTTGGAGGTCTGGAAGTAGGCCGGGTACGTGCCCACGACCTGCCCGACGGTGTGCGAGGTGCCGTTGTAGACCGCCGACTGCGAGGTGGTGACCTCGGGCGCGACGGACTGGATGTCCGGCGCGTCGGCGGGGTTGGCGAGCGCGCGGGCGTCGTCCACGGTGAGCGGCTTGGTGCTGGTCGCGGACGACGAGCCCGACGCGCTGAAGCCGCCGCCGGAGGAGACGGTGAGCGAGTTGGTGCCGAGCTTCTCGATGGAGTCCTTGACCGACTGCGAGGAGCCGTTGCCGACCGCGAGCAGGATGATCACGGCGGCCACGCCGATCAGCACGCCGAGCATGGTCAGCGCGGAGCGCACCTTGTTCGCGGCGAGCCCGCCGACGGCGAACCGCAGGATCTCGAACGGGTTCACCGGGCCGCACCCCCGCTCATGGCGTGCGGGGCGTGGGAGGCGAACTCGGCCGGGTCGCGCAGCGCGGGCGGCGGCCCGTCCACCGCGGCCTGCCGTACGTCCTCCACGACCTGCCCGTCCACCAGCCGGATCACCCGCTTGGCGTGCCGGGCCACTTCGTCCTCGTGGGTGATCAGTACGACGGTGCGGCCGGACGCGTTGAGCCGGTCGATGATGGCGAGCACATCCTCGGTGCTGTGGCTGTCCAGGTTGCCGGTCGGCTCGTCGGCGAGCAGCATCGCCGGCGCCGTGACCAGGGCGCGGGCCACCGCCACGCGCTGCTGCTGGCCGCCGGACAGTTCGTTGGGCCGGTGGTCGACGCGGTCGGCGAGGCCGACCAGGGACAGCGCGGCCAGCGCCCGGCGGCGCCGCTCGGCGGCCTTCACGCCGGCGTAGGCGAGCGGGAGTTCGACCTGGGCGAGCGCCGGGGTGCGCGGCACCAGGTTGAACGACTGGAAGACGAAGCCGATCTTGCGGTTGCGGACCAGGGAGAGCTGGTGCTCGTCCAGGCCGCCGACGTCGATGCCGTCCAGCAGGTAGCGGCCGGCGGTCGGCACGTCGAGGCAGCCGAGGATGTTCATCAGGGTGGACTTGCCGGAGCCGGAACTGCCCATCACCGCGACCATGTCGCCCTGTTCGACCAGCAGGTCCACGCCGGGGGAGTCACCGGTGAGCGGGTCGGCGGGGCCGCCGAGCGCGCGGACGGCGGCGTCGCCGTGGCCGTACGTCTTGAGCAGGGAGCGCACCTCGATGACCGGGGCCGGGCCCCAGGGGCCGTCGTCGGCCGGCTCGGCGGCCGCCTGGTCATCCGCCGTGCGGCGCAGCCGGTGCAGCCCGGACGCCGCTCCGGCCAGGCCGCCGAGCCGCTTGCCCAGGGCCTGCCTCATCCGCGGCCACCTCCGCCGGCGAAGCCGCCGGTACGGAAGCCGCCGCCGGCGCCGCCCGCGGTGCCGAGCCGGTTGGCGCCGCCGCCGATGCCGCCGGGGAACGCACCGCTCGGGAAGCCGCCGTTGCCGGAGGAGGCGACCTGCGGGATCTGCACCTGCTGGCCCTCCTTCAGGCCGCTGGTGATCTGGTCGGCCGAGTCACCCTCGACGCCCACGGTCACCGGGGTGCGGGTGGTGGAGCCGTCGGAGTTGACCACCAGGACCGTACGGTTGGTGCCGGTGCCGGAGACCGCGGCGGTCGGCACGCTCAGCGCGTCGGCCGCCTGGCCGGTGGTCACCTGGATGCTGGCGCTCAGGCCGGTGCGCAGGTTCGAGGTGTCACTGGTGATGCTCAGCGTGGCGGCGTACTGCACCGCGCTGCCGCTGGAGCCCGACCCGCCGGAGCTGGAACTGCTGCTGACCGGAAGCGAACTGATCGACAGCACCTTGGCGTCGAGCACGGTGCCGGACTCGGCGTTCAGCGTGACGGTCGCGGCCTGGCCGGCCTTGATCTTCAGCGAGTCGGCCTCGGAGAAGTCCGCCTTCACCTGCATGCCCGAGGGGTTGGTGAGGACCACGAACCCGGTCGGGGTGGAACCGGAGGAGCCGGTGGAGGAGCCCGACGACGAACTGCCGCTGGAACCCGAACCCGACGAGCCCGAGCCCGAACTCGTACCGCTGCCGGAGGTGCCGCTGACCGTGTCGCCCTTCACGCCGTCCACCGAGGCCACGGTGCCGCTGACGGCGGCCTTCAGCACGCAGCCGTCCACCGCGCGCTGAGCGGCGTCCACGGCGTTCTGGGCTTGCGTCAACTGGGCCTGTGCGGAGGCGAGTTGGGCCGGGTCGACGGTCGGGGTGGGGGTCGGGGTGACGACCGTCTCGCGGCTGCCGCCGGAGTTGGAGCCGGAGCCGGACGAGCCGGAGCCGGAGTCCGTGCCGGAGGAGGCGGGGGTCTCGCCGGCCTCGACCTTCGTCAGGTTCGCCTCGGCCGCGGTCAGGGACGCCTCGTCCTGCTGGAGCGTCTCCTTCGCGGCGGTCGGGTCGACCTTCGCCAGCACCTGGTCCTTCTTCACCTTGTCGCCCGGCTTGACGTCGACCTCGGTGAGGGTGCCGCCGGTGGTGAAGTTCAGCCCCGCGTCGCTCGGGGAGGAGAGCGTGCCGGAGCCGGATACGGTGGCCGACACCGTGGCCGTGGTCACGGTCGCGGTCCGTGCGCCGCCCGAGCTGGCGGACTTGCCGCTGTCGTCGTGCACCGCCGCGTAGGCGCCGCCGGCGCCCGCGAGGACCACCACGCCGAGCACCGAGTTGATCAGGACGGCCCTGCGCCGCCGTGGGAGCACCTTCATGGCGCGCATCTTGGACTCCGACGCCATTGAAGGCCTGGGAGCAGCCTGGGAGTTTGCTGGGAACCTGGCCGGCCGTGCGGCCGCCGCGGGCGCCTCCGAAACGGACTTCCGCCGCTCAACCGGGCGAAAAGGCCGCCCCGGGAAGCCCGTTGCGACGGGGCGCTCCCCGGGAACTCACAGCTCGATCCCCGACAGTCCCCACCTGTATGCGGTTCAGTTCCACCGTCGCTCGCGTGTCCCCGCGTCCCGTGCGTGCGCGCGGGCGGCCCCAAGTACGGCTGACAGCCATACGGCAACGTGCCGCGGCACCTCGCCACCGGACGCCGATCCGGTGGTGCGGTGTCCGGCTTTCCCCGAGGAGACCACGGTCATGAACTGGACCACCAGCCGGCCGCCCGAGGCGCGCATCGCGGTGCGGGCCGGGGCGTTCGTCGCCGTACTCGCCTCGGGCGCGCTCGCGCTCACCGCGTGCTCCTCCGGCGGTTCCTCCTCCTCGGACGCGAAGTCCTCCGCGTCCGCCTCCGCGTCCGTGGCCGCCTCGGGCGGCGGGGGCGGGCAGGACATGGAGGCGTATCGGCAGTGCCTGTCGCAGCACGGTGTCAACCTGCCCACCTTCAAACGCCCTTCGGGCGGTGCGCGGCCCAGCGGCCGCCCCAGCGGTGACCCGAGCGGACGTCCCAGCGGCGGGTACCGCGGCGGTTTCGGCGGCGGCTTCGGCGGGATCGGCGGGGCCTCGCCCGACGCGGCCACCCAGAAGGCGCTCAAGGCGTGCGCCTCCAAGCAGCCGAAGTTCCCGGGCGGCGGCCCCGGCGGCGCCAACGGCGGGGCCGACGCCAGCGCGATCCAGGCGTTCACCAGTTGCCTCAAGGACCACGGCGTCACCCTCCCCACCCCCTCACCCGACGCGAGCCCCTCCGCCGGCAACGGCCGCGGCGGCTACGGCGGCTTCGGCGCCATCCGCAACCTCAACACCGCCGACCCGAAAACCGCCAAGGCCTACGCCACCTGCAAACCCCTCCTCCCCCAACGCCCCACCTCCACCCCCTCCTAGACCCCACCCGGCTCCACTCCACCAGGGCCCCCTCCCGCCCCGGCCCACCGTGCGGTAGTTTCCGAACGCACGCCGTCCGAGGCCGTGCGGTCATGCCACACATGGGGGTCCATATGTCCGGGATCGGGCGACGCGGGCACCTGCCACGCGGCGCCGTGCGGCTCTCCACCTGTGCGGTCGGTGCGGTGGTGCTCGTGCTGGCGGTGTCGGGGTGCTCCAGTTCGCCGTCGGGCCCGAAGGCGAAGGACTCGGCGGCGACGATGTCGACGGACGCGCGGTGGGTGGCGGCGAAGGTGCGGGCGGGCTTCAAGCCACTGGGCGTGTTCACGGTGACCCAGGACGGGACGAAGGCGGTGTCCTGCGGTCACGGCAAGGCCAGCTACTCCTTCGCCGGGCACCAGACGTTCACCATCGGCCCGGTGGACACGTATCTGAACCTGTCGACAGTGGTTGATCCGTGGCTCAAGGGCCGCGGCTACTCCATCGATTTCGACAAGAAGTCGACCTATGAGTTCGGCACCCGAAATTCCCAGAATCTGGTGAACAAGAAAGCCCACATCAACTTGACCGTGAGCGCGACCGCGTCCAGTGAGAAGGCCACCACCGAGGTATGGACCGCTACCTCGCACACGGACTGCCTGCGCGCCGGCTGAACCGGGCCGGGGGCAGGACGCTCAGATGTATCGGCTCTGGTCCATGTGCCACTGCTTGGCCTCGGCCTGAGTGACCTCGGCCGGGGTTCTGGCGATCTCCGCGTCGACGATCGGCAGGAGCTTGTCGACCAGGGTCTTCACCTGGGACCGCTGGTACGTCCCGTGTTGTTCCCAGCTACTGGCGGCCTTGCCGGTCCACACCTTCCTTCCGCCCATGTCGCCGGCGGTGAGACACCGTATCCACTGCGATGCGGCGGGCGCAGCCCCGAGTTGTGGGGGGCAACTCGCGGGCGGGGGTGGGGTTACCAGGCGAAGGATTCCGGGGCGGGGCCGGGGCTCGGGAAGATGGTGTCGAGTTCGGCGAGGAATTCCGGAGTGAGGGTCAACTCGGATGCGCGGAGGGCGGATTCGAGGTGGTGCGGGGTGCGCGGGCCGACGATGGGGCCGGTGACGCCGGGGCGGGTGAGCAGCCAGGCGAGGGCGACCTCGCCGGGCTCGACCGCGTGCTTGTCGCAGAGCGCTTCGTACGCCTCGACCTGTGCGCGGACCGCCGGTTTCGCCAGGCCCGCGCCGGAGCGGCCGACGGAGGTACGGGACCCGCCGCCCTCGCGCTCCTTGCGCAGTGCCCCGCCCAACAGCCCCTGGTGCAGGGGTGACCAGGGGATGACGCCGAGCCCGTACGCCTGCGCCGCGGGGATCACGTCGGTCTCGGCGCTCCGCTCGAAGAGGTTGTAGAGGCACTGCTCGCTGACCAGGCCGAGCGAACCGCGCCGGGCCGCCGCTTCGTTGGCCTGGGCGATGTGCCAGCCGGCGAAGTTGCTGGACCCGGCGTAGAGGATCTTGCCCTGCCGCACCAGGACGTCGATCGCCTGCCAGATCTCCTCCCACGGTGTCGCGCGGTCCACGTGGTGGAACTGGTAGACGTCGATGTGGTCGGTACGCAGCCGCCTGAGGCTCGCCTCCACCGCGCGGCGGATGCCCAGCGCGGAGAGCCGGTCGTGGTTGGGCCACGCCCGGTCGAACAGCGTCGAGCCGTCGTTCGTGTCGTTCAGGTAGACCTTCGTGGCCAGCACGACCTTGTCCCGGCGGCCACCGCCCCGGGCGAGCCAGTTCCCGATGATCTCCTCGGTGTAGCCCTTGTTCTCGTCCACCCCGTAGACGTTCGCGGTGTCGAAGAAGTTCACCCCCGCGTCGAGGGCCGCGTCCATCAGCGCATGGCTTCCCTCTTCCGTCACTTCCTCGCCGAAGTTCATGGTTCCGAGTACGACCCGGCTCACTCTGAGCCCCGTCCGACCGAGCTGCACGTATTCCATGGCGCCAGCGAACACCTTGGAGCGCACTCGATGGCAAGCCCCCGCGTACGGGACCGGCGTACGGGCACGGGCATACGGGCACGGGTTCGGCGTACGGGTTCGGCCCGGCGCCGGCCGACGGGGGCCGGTCCGGGCCGAGCCGGAGCGACGGGTCAGGTGCGGTCGTTGTGACGGGCCCACACGAGGGCGGCGGCCGCCGCCGCGGACAGGGTCGCCGCCGCGACCGCGGGGGCGTAGGAGCGGACGGCGGACACGGCGGTCGCGGCAGACGCGGATACGGACCTGGACGCCGGTCCGGACGCTGACCCAGTGGCTGATCCGGCGGCGGGGGACGCCGCGGCCTCGGCGTCCGGCGCGGCCTCCGGCACGGATACGGGCGCGGCCGGGATCTCCGCACGGTGGGAGCCTGACCCCGCGGAGAGCTCCGCCGCGCCGTCGGGCCCGCCCGTCGAGCCCCCCGGCAGCCGGGACTTGACGCTGCTCGCCGCCTGAGCGGCCCTCGTCCGGGTCCGGTCCTCCGCCGACCGCAGCCGGCCCGCGGTGTCCCGCGCCTTCGCCTTCGCCCGGGACGTGACGTCCACCTTGGCGGCGAGTTCCTCGACGGTCTGGCCCAGCGCCTCGCGGGTCTCGGCGATCTGCCGTTCGAGTTCGGCGAGGTGGGGGTCGGTACGGGGCGTCATCGCTTGGCCCTCTCCTTCAGGATCACCAGGTCCTGGTGAACGCTGTCCACGGTCTCCCCCGGCACGGGTGGCACCGCCCGCTTCACCTCACCGCGGCCGATGAGCGCCGCGATCCCGGCGATGAGCAGCAGCCCGCCCGCCACGATCAGCGCGGACGCCCACAGCGTCAGCGGCATCGCGATCGCGGCGATCGCGGCCGTGATCAGGGCGGCGAGGGCGAAGAACGCCATCAGCCCGGCCGCCCCGAACAGCCCGCCGCCGATCCCGGCCCGCTTGCCCTTCTGCGTCAGTTCGGCCTGCGCCAGCTTCAGTTCCTGTCTGACCAGGTCGGAAAGCTGCTCGGTGCCCTCCTTGACCAGTGTGCCCACCGACCTGGCGGACCCGTTCGCATGCGCCACGACCTTCACCTCCGGCTCCAGGGAGTTGTCCTGCCCGGGTTGCCCGTATTCGCGAACGGAAACATGCGAGCGGATCGAACCCGCGAACCCGCGAACCCGCGAACCGCCCGGGCGCCGGGGCGCCCTACCCCCGAGGCGGCGCGGCGGCCCGCACCAGCGCCCGTGCCAGCTCCGCACTCCCCGCCAGCGTGTCGACCCCGAGCGTGCCGACCGCGAGCGGCTGCGTCGCCAGCGCACCCTCGTGCAGCACGAGCAGCCGCGTGGCAAGGGTGTCGGGCTCCGCGCACCCGGCCTCCGCGGCGAGGCCCCTGAACAGGTCCAGCAGCCAGAGCTTCTGCTCCGCGGCGACCCGGTGCGCGGGATGCGCGGGGTCCGGAAGCTCGGCGAGCGCGTTGACGAACGCGCAGCCGCGGCGGTTGGTCCCGCTCCAGGTCCGCAGCGCGTCGAAGGGCGCGGTGACGGCTCGGACCGGGTCGTCGCAGACGTCGACGGCGGCGACGACCAGCGACCGCCAGCGCCGGTCGCGCTCCGCGAGGTAGGCCGCCACGAGGTGGTCCTTGGAGCCGAACCGGTTGTACAGGGTCCGCTTGGTCACGCCCGAGCGCTCGGCGATCAGGTCCACGCCGACCGCCGTGATCCCGCGGTCGTAGAACAGCTCCTCGGCCGCCGCCACGATGCGGCGGCCGGCCGGTGTCATGGGCCGCGTCTCCGGCATCGGGCGCTCCTTCACTGATCGGTGTAGCTGAGCGGTGTACCGTGGGTCGAAGTTCACAGATCAGTATACCTGCGAGGAGGTTCAGGCGATGGGTGTTCCCGAGCGGATGCGCGCGGTGCGGATCGCACGGCACGGAGGGCCGGAGGTCCTCGAACCGGTGGAGGTGGCCGTGCCCGCCCCGAAGGCCGGGGAGGTGCTGGTCCGGGTCGGCGCGGTCGCGCTGAACAACACCGACCTGTGGACCCGGGAGGGCGCCTACGGCCGCCCGGGAGACCCGAAGGCGGCGGCGGGCTGGCGCGGCCCGATCGACTTCCCGCGCATCCAGGGCGCCGACGTGGCCGGCCGGGTCGTGGCGGTCGGCGCCGGCGCGGACGAGCGCCTGATCGGCCGCCGGGTGGTCGTCGACCCGGCGATCTACGACGGTGACGGCCCGGACGCGAACCCGGTGGGCCTGATGGGCAGCGAGCGCGACGGCGGATACGCCGAGTACGTGACCGCGCCGGCCGAGCGGGTGCACGACATGACGGAGTCCCCGCTCACGGACGACCAGCTCGCGACGCTGCCGACCGCCTACGGCACGGCGCTGGGCATGATCGAACGGGGCCGGCTGGGCGCGGGCGAGACCGCCCTCGTCTCGGGGGCCTCCGGCGGTGTCGGCCTCGCGCTGGTGCAGCTCGCCCGGGCGCGCGGCGCGCGGGTGCTCGCCGTCAGCAGCGGACCCAAGATCGACGCGGTACGCGCGGCGGGCGCCCACGAGGTCGTCGACCGCGCACGGGACGTCGCCGGGCAGGTCCGTGCCGCCGCCCCGGAGGGCGTCGATGTCGCACTCGACGTCGTCGCCGGTGAACTGGTGGGCGAGGGGCTGCCGTTGCTGCGCGAGGGCGGCCGGTGGGTGGTGGCCGGCGCGCTCGGCGGGTACGACGTGACCTTCGACGTGCGCCGTCTCTACCTGCACAACACGCGGCTGATCGGCTCCTCGATGCACACGCCCGCGCACTTCGGGCTCCTGATGGACCTGGCCCGGCGGGCCGCGATCCGACCCGTCGTCGCGGCGTCGTTCCCGCTGGACCAGGCGGCTCGGGCCCAGGAGGAACTGGCCCGCAGAGGGCACGTGGGGAAGATCGTGCTGCACCCGTAGGGGCCCGGACCGGGCGCCCACATCGCGGAAAGTGAAAATCGTTACCAGGTATGGTGTTGCGCGATTCCGGGCGTACGCTCATCTGTGGGGGGCGAATCGGGACAAACCGATGGTGTAGATCGAGGTGGGCATATGGCGCTGTACAGCTCTGAGACGACCCATCGAAGGGCCCTTGTGCTGAGCGAGGTCGCCGCGGACGGGGCGAGCGGGCTCTCCCGCGTCCTGCGGCGGGCCTCCTCCGGGGACGAGGACGCGGCGGCGATCACCGTATCCGCCCTCGTCCGCTCGGTCCGACCGCTCACCGCGCTCGACGCGCACGAATTCCTGCGACGCGCACACATCCGTGAGACCGACCTCGCCGGTGACATCAGCCCCGGCCAGCGGGTCGCGCTGGTGTCCGTGGTCGACCGTTTCTCCCATCTGCATCCGCCGCGCTTGTAAGCGGCGCTTCTCCACCGGAGGAGGCCTCGCCGCTACCTGCGCCCGCACCCGTCCAGGTGCCGTCGCCGTCCACGTCATCGGTGGCGCACGCGACCACCGCCGCGCGGGCCGCGGCCAGCGAGGCGGCGGCCTGCGCGCGGTGCCCGGCCAGGTGCGGCACGAGGTCCGCGAGCGTCGACTCGGCGCTGATCACCCGGACGTTCGCGTCGGCCACCCCCTGCTTGCCGAAGTACGCCCGCAGGTAAGGCGTCTGGAAGTCGTACGCGGCGCGGGGCGTGCCCGGCCGGTAGCTGCCGCCACGGGTGGCGACCACCACGACCCGCGTGGCGGCGAGCAGTGGCGCCCGGGTGCCCGGGGCGGTGAAGGCGCCGGGGAAGCTCACCCGGTCGATCCACGCCTTGAGCAGCGCGGACACCGTGTAGTTGTACATCGGCGCGCCGATCAGCACGGTGCCGGCCGCCAGCACCTCGTCGATCAGCGGCCGGGTCAGCGCCCATGCGCGCCGCTCGGCCGGGTCCCCGATCAGCGCGGCCACGCCGTCCGGCGGGCAGAACCCGTGCCTCTCCACCCGCCGGCCGAGCGCGCAGTATGCGCTGTCCAGCGGCGGCACCGGATCGGCGGCGAGATCGCGGTACCGGTACTCGTACTGGAGACCGGCAGCGTCGTGCCGCGCCCGCCAGGTCCGCGCGAACAGGGCGGTCAGCCGCCTGCTGACCGAGCCGTCGGAACCGTCGGCACCGGAGTCCAGGTGCAGCAAGGACGCCCTCACGTCTTCCGTCACTACGTCTCCCGTCACTTTCGCCGTGTCGTCTTCGTCAGGAGCAGTGACGGATCAGGGCGCGGAAAGGGGACCGGTGACCGAGTACGGCGGCGAGCGGGTGGAGCGGGGCGAGCGGGTGGCGGCAGCGGAGCAGGGTGAACCGGCGGAGCAGGGTGAACCGGCGGAGCAGGGTGAACCGGCGGAAGCGGCCGGGCCCGTGGAAGCGGCCGGGCCCGCGGACCCGGAGGCACTGGCGGAGCGGTTCGAGGCGCGCCGCCCCCTCCTGCACGCCGTCGCCCACCGGATGCTCGGCTCCGCGAGCGAGGCCGAGGACGCCGTGCAGGAGACATGGCTGCGCCTGGGCCGTACCGACGTCGCCGACGTGGCGAACCTGTCCGGCTGGCTGCGTACGGTGGTGACCCGGATCTGCCTCGACATGCTGCGTGCCCGCGGCTCGCGGCGCGAGGACCTGACCGAGCAGCACGCCTTCGACGAGGTTCCGGGCCCCGCGCGCGGCGGCGGCAGCGGCCGGCCGGAGGACGAGGCGGTGCTCGCGGACGCCGTGAGCGGCGCGCTCCTCGTGGTGCTGGACACCCTGGACCCGGACGAGCGGATCACGTTCGTGCTGCACGACGTGTTCGCCGTGCCCTTCGAGCAGATCGCGCCCCTGGTGGCGCGAACGCCCGGCACCACCAAGAAGCTGGCCAGCCGTGCGCGCCGCAAGGTGCGCGGCACCCCCGCCGTCCCGGCGGAGGAACTCGCCCGCCGGCGCCGGGTCGTCACCGCGTTCCTGTCGGCGATGCGGGCCGGTGACCTCGACGCGATCCTCGCCGTGCTCGCCCCCGACGTGGTGCGCCGCACCGATCCGATCGCGCTCGCACCCGGGGCGGCGGCGGTGGTACGCGGGGCGCGGGCCGTCGCCGAGGGCACCGCCCTCCTCGCCCACCGGGCGCGGTACGCCGAGCCGGCCCTGGTCGACGGCGCGGTGGGGATCGTGGTGGCCCCGCACGGCCGGCTGCTGCTCGCCCTGACCGTCGCCTTCGCGGACGACGGCCTGATCGCCGGGTACGAGGTGATCGCCGACCCGGACCGGCTGCGCCGGCTGGACCTGGCGGTTCTCGACCTGGCCGTGCTCGACCCCGGCGGGCTCGACGGGGGCGGGCCGGGCGACCCCTGGTGACCGGTCGCGGGCGGCCCGGCTCGTAGGCTCGGGGCATGGAACAGCGCGTATTGGGCCGGACCGGCCGGGAAGTGTCCGTGGTGGGGCTGGGGACGTGGCAGCTGGGGGCCGACTGGGGGGAGGTGCGGGAGGAGGACGCGGTGGCGGTGCTGGACGCGGCCGTGGCGTCCGGGGTGACCTTCTTCGACACCGCGGACGTCTACGGCGACGGGCGCAGCGAGCAGCTCATCGGGCGCTACCTGAAGGCGCACCCCGAGCTGGACGTGTTCGTCGCCACGAAGATGGGGCGCCGCGCCGACCAGCTCCCGGAGAACTACAACCTCGACAACTTCCGTGCGTGGAACGACCGTTCGCGTGCGAACCTCGGGGTGGACACCCTCGACCTGGTGCAGCTGCACTGCCCGCCGACCGCCGTCTACTCCACCGACGCGGTCTTCGACGCGCTGGACACGCTCGTCGCCGAGAAGCGCGTCGCGAACTACGCGGTCAGCGTGGAGACCTGCGCCGAGGCGCTCGCGGCGATCGCCCGGCCGGGCGTGGCGAGCGTGCAGATCATCCTCAACGCGTTCCGGCTCAAGCCGCTGGAGGAGGTGCTGCCGGCGGCGGCCGAGGCGGGGGTCGGCATCATCGCCCGGGTGCCGCTGGCGTCCGGGCTGCTCAGCGGCAAGTACACCCGCGAGACGGTGTTCGCGGCGAACGACCACCGCACGTACAACCGGCACGGTGAGGCGTTCGACCAGGGCGAGACGTTCTCCGGGGTCGACTTCGCGACCGGGCTCCAGGCGGCCGCGGAGTTCGCCGAGCTGGCGCCCGAGGGCGCCACACCCGCGCAGACCGCGTTGCGGTGGGTCGTCCAGCAGCCCGGGGTGACCTCGGTCATCCCGGGAGCGCGGTCGGTGGAACAGGCCCGGGCGAACGCGGCGGCTGCGGAGTTGCCGGAGTTGCCGGAGGAAGTGGTGGGCGGGGTGAGGGAGTTGTACGAGCGGAGGGTGCGGGAGCAGGTTCACGGGCGTTGGTGAGCGGACCCTCCGGGGTGGGTGGTGCTGTCGGTTCCGGGACCACCTGCCGGTGGGGGGTTCTCGCGCCGTTCCCCGCGCCCCTGGGTATGCGACGGCTCTTCCTTGAAAGGAAGCTCCCCTGTCGGGGGTGGTGATGCTTGTTTGGGGATCACCTGTCGGCGGGGGTTGCTCGCGCAGTTCCCCGCGCCCCTGGGTATGCGACGGCCCTTCCTTGAAAAGAAGCTGTTGCCCTTGCGGTTTGTGGGCTGGTTTGGGGTTCACGCATGGGGCGCCCGGGGTTGCCTGATGCGGTGGTGGGGGCACTACGGTCGGGTGGGTGACGACGTTTACTGAGAGTCAGCCTGAGTTTCCGGGGGCCGCGGGCCCGTATGCCACCACGGAGGCGGAGCCGAGGGGGGTGGGTCGGGTGCGGATGGAGTACGCGCCGGTGCATGACGGGGACCCTGATCCGGGGGAGATCGTGTGGACGTGGGTCCCGTATGAGGAGCGGGACGGGCGGGGGAAGGACCGGCCGGTTCTGGTGGTGGCGCGGGAGGAGGGCGGCACGTTGCTCGCGGTGCAGCTCACCAGCAAGCGGCATGACGGCGGGGACTGGCTCGCGCTCGGGGCGGGGCCGTGGGACCGGGAGGGGCGCGACTCGTGGGTCGTGCTCGACCGCGTGCTGAGGCTGTACGAGAAGGGGATGCGGCGGGAGGCGTGCGCGCTGGACCGCGGGCGGTTCAACCTGGTCGCCAACCGGCTCCGCGAGCTCTACGGGTGGGCCTGACCCCCAGGTGTCCCGGTGCCGTCGGCGCCGGGACCACCTGGCGGTGGCGTCAGGACTTCTGAGCGGGCTCCGCCTTGTCCGAGGTCTCGTCCTCCGAGGTGTCGGGCTCCGCGTCGTCCTTGGCGGCGTCCTCGTCCGTGGACGTGGCCTCCGCGTCGGCGTCCTCGGCCGGCTCCGGGGCGGTCTCCTCGGCTTCTTCCGGCTCTTCCTCGGCCTCGAAGTAGGTGTCGAGGACCGTGTCGAGCCGGCTGGTCCACTCCTTGAGCAGGCCCCGCGAGGTCGCCTCGACCTGCGCGTCGTACCACCGGCGCTCAGGCGTGTACACGGTCACCGAGAAGCGCCGCCCGAACCGCGGAGTGTCGATCTCCACCGCGGCGATCTCGTCCCAGGTGAACTCCGCTTCCTCCTCGTCAAGGCGGAAACGCACCCCCACCCGGTCCGCGACGATCGCACCGCGCCGGTCCGAGACGTCGAACACGGGGCCGTCGTCGTCGCCGTCCCCCGCGTCCTCGTCCTTCTCCGCGGCTTCCGTGTCCTCCGCCTCGGCGTCGTCCTCCGCCTCGACCTCAGCGTCCGCCTCGGGCTCCACCTCCGGCTCGGCCGTCGGTTCCGCCTTCAGTTCCGCTTTCGGCTCCTCGGGAGCCTCCGCCTGCTCCGGTACGGCGTCGGCCGTCCCGTCCGCGTCGGAGCGCGGCGGGGTCAGGCCGGGCACGTACGCCGGGTCGAGGCCGGCGGCGGGCACGGACGGGGTGATCGAACCTATGCGCTGCTGCTCCACGGCAAGCAGTATGGCCGATGAAGCTGTGTCGGCAATCGCCGAACCACATAACAACATGGCAGCCCTTGCGTTTATGCCGTCCCAGGGTCCGAATTGCCCCAAAGGTCAGCTATTGCCGTATAGCCAACCACCCACAGAACCCCATCCACGAAGTACCCGAGCCAACCCAGGGGCGCGGGGAACTGCGCGAGCAACCCCCGCCGACAGGTGATCCCCCAACAAGCATCACCACCCCCGACAGGGGAGCTTCTTTTCAAGGAATAGCCGAGCCAACCCAGGGGCGCGTGGGGGCACCTCCCAGGCGAAGCTCTGGGGGAGAACGGCGCGAGAACCCCCCACCGGCAGGTGGTCCCTCAACCGACAGCACCACCCACCCCGGAGGGTCCGCTCACCTAATGATCCGCGCTGCCCTCGCAGACTTCAGCCACGTCGGGAACTCCGCCATGAGCAGGTCGTACAGCTCGCCGTCGTCCCGTTGGCGGGGGTCGCGGCCGGCCGCGAAGAACCCCGCGTTGTCGATCGTGCGCCCCTTGAGCGTGTCGAGCCCTTGGAGGAACTTCAGGCCGCGCGGGCTGCCGAAGCCGACGAACTGCCAGAAGATCGGCAGCGTGGAGCACTCCTGGAGCAGCCGCTTGGTGGCGCCGCGGTCGAAGGGCTCGCCGTCGGTCTGGAAGACCACGTACGCCGGGTCGGTGGCGCCGCACCGCTGGTAGTGGTCGATCACCGCGCGCATCGCGGGGGAGTAACAGGTGCCGCCCCAGGGCAGTTTGCGCTGGAGCGCCTCGACCCGGCCGGTGTGGTTGTCCAGCGAGATCTCGGAGACGAGGTTGACCTGGCTGCCGAACACCACCACGGGCACCACACCGTCGTCGTCGAGGTTCGCGGACAACCCGAGCACCTGCTCGGCGAGGTGCTGCATGGTGCCGCTGCGGTAGTACGACTTCATGCTCGCGGAGTGGTCGAGGACGAGGTAGACCGCGGCACGCTGACCGGTGATGCCCTGCTTCTGGAGGGAGATCCCGGCCTGCTTGTAGAGGTTGACCAGCGCGGGCGCGGCCTGCTCGACCTTCTCCAGGCTGATCGCGGGCGCCAGCGCCGGCGCCGGCGCGGGTGGGGGCGGGGGCGGGGGCACCGAAGCTCGCACGGGCATAGGCGCAGGCATCGGCGGGGGAGCGGTCGGCGGAGCCGCGGGCGGTGGCGGTACGGGCGGCGCCCACGCGGGCGGCGGCGGCCCGAACCCCGCTGCGGGCGAAGGCATTTGCAGGGTGGGCGGCGCGAGCACGGCGTCGGGCACCGTGGGCGGCGACGGCGCGGGCTCCGCGGCGGCCACCGGGGCGGGCGAGGGAGCCGCGGCGGGTTCGTCGTCCACCGACACCCCGAAGTCCCGGGCCAGCCCGGCGAGTCCGTCGGCGTATCCCTGCCCGACCGCCCGCACCTTCCACCCGCCCGCCCGGCGGTAGAACTCGGCGAGCACCACGACGGTCTCGCCGAGCCGGCACGGCGGTGGCTCGAAAGTGACCAGCCGGTCGCCCGAGGTGACGCCGAGGCGCAGGCCGCTGCCGCTGTCGAAGACCGTGCCGGGCTCGTCGGCGTCGACGCTGACCACGACCGCGACCGTGTGCACGGCGGCCGGCACGAGGGCCAGTTCGACGCCGATGGCCTGCCCCTGCACGGTGACGCCGTCCTGCGCCGGGTGGTTGTAGAAGACCAGGTCCGTGTCGCCGCGCACCTTGCGGTCCTCGGCGAGCAGCACCGCCGACACGTCGACGGCGGTGCCGGTCGCGGTGACCTCGGCGCGGGCCCGGCCGCCGTCGAGGGCCGTGTTGCCGCCCGGTGTGAGTGCGATGGCGCCGGCCATGGCCTGCCTCCCCCTGCTGCGTGGTCTGGAGCGTCCCATTCTTGTCGCACCGGGCGCCGGACGGACCGTTGAGACGCGGATTATGTGATGATCGCGCGATGTGGACGACAGTGACCTCGCGGAGACCGCGGCGCGCGAGGACGGCGGTGGCGGCGCTGGCGGTGGCCGGAACCGCGGTGGTGGCGGCCGGCTGCGGGACACAGAGCGGCAGCGGCGCGTCGATGCCGGCGCCGGCGGGCACGGGCGACTTCAGGGTGCACGCCGACACCCTCCCGCCGGGCATCTCCGGCGGCACCGGCGTCCCGTCGTACGGTGTGCCGCCGACCGGCGGGCCCGGTGTCACCACCTCGGCACCCCCCGCCGGCCCCTGTCCCGCCTCGGGTCTGCGGGTGGGCGTCGAAGCGACGGACGCGGCGACGGGGCTGCGCCAGACCACGGTCACCCTCACCAACTGCGGCGCCAAGTCCCTTGCCGTCAGCGGCTATCCGAAGCTGCGGCTGCTGGACGACCACGGCCGTACGGTGGAGGTTCGGGTGCACCACGGCGACGACATCGTCGACAGCGTCACCGACCCCGGGCCGGCCACGACGACCCTGCGCCCCGGCCGGCAGGTCATCGCGATCCTGGCCTGGCGGAACACCTACACCGAGTCGAACGACCCCCCCGCGCTCGCCACCACCCTGGAGTTCACCGTCGCGGGTGCCAAGCAGCGCGTCCCGCTCCACGTCGACCTCGGCAACACCGGCAAGCTCGACGTCACCGCCTGGTACGTCCACAAGTGACCCACCGGGCACGGCGAAGGCGGCCCTGACCCTCGGTCAGGACCGCCTCGGCGCGGGACGCCCGCTGCTCGCGCGGGTGTCGGCTACTCGACGTCCACCCAGTCCAGGGTGCGCTCGACCGCCTTCTTCCAGCCCTTGTAGCCGGTGTCGCGCTGCTCGTCGGACCACTGCGGCTGCCACCGCTTCGACTCGTGCCAGTGCTCGCGCAGCTCGTCGGTGTCGCGCCAGAAGCCGACCGCGAGACCGGCCGCGTACGCGGCGCCGAGCGCGGTGGTCTCGGCGACCACCGGACGGCTGACCGGCACGCCGAGGATGTCCGCCTGGGTCTGCATGCACAGGTCGTTGGCGGTGACACCGCCGTCGACCTTGAGCACGTCCAGGTGCACCCCGGAGTCCTGCTCCATCGCCTCGACCACGTCGCGGCTCTGGTAGCACATCGACTCCAGCGTCGCCCGGGCCAGGTGGCCGTCGGTGTGGAAGCGGGCCAGGCCGACGATCGCGCCGCGGGCGTCGGAACGCCAGTACGGCGCGAACAGCCCGGAGAACGCGGGCACGAAGTAGATGCCGTCGCTGCCGTCCACGGTCTTGGCCAGCCGCTCGCTCTCCGGCGCGGCCTTGATGATGTGCAGCTGGTCGCGCAGCCACTGCACGGCCGAGCCGGTCACCGCGATCGAGCCCTCCAGCGCGTAGACCGCCGGGGCGTCGCCGAACTTGTAGGCGACCGTGGTGAGCAGGCCGTGCTCGCTGCGCACCGCCTCCGTACCGGTGTTGAGCAGCAGGAAGTTGCCGGTGCCGTAGGTGTTCTTCGCCTCGCCGGGGGCGAAGCACACCTGGCCGACGGTGGCCGCCTGCTGGTCGCCGAGCACGCCGCAGATCGGCACCTCCTGCGAGAGCGGCCGGGAGGTGCGGGTCTTGCCGTACGCCTCGGAATGCGAGGACGGGTTGATCTTCGGCAGCATCGACCGCGGGATGCCGAAGATGCCCAGCAGTTCGTCGTCCCAGTCCAGCGTCTCCAGGTCCATCAGCATGGTGCGGCTGGCGTTGGTGACGTCGGTGGCGTGGATGCCGCCGTTGGGGCCGCCGGTGAGGTTCCACAGCACCCACGAGTCGGTGGTGCCGAAGATCGCGTTGCCCTGCTCGGCGGCCTCGCGCAGCCCGTCGACGTTCTCCAGCATCCACTTGATCTTGCCGCCGGAGAAGTACGTGGCCGGCGGCAGACCGGCCCGCTGCCGGATCAGGTCGCCGTGGCCGTCGCGCTCCAGCGCCTTGGCGATGGAGTCGGTGCGGGTGTCCTGCCAGACGATCGCGTTGCCGTACGGCCGCCCGTTGCGCGGGTCCCACACCACCGCGGTCTCGCGCTGGTTGGTGATGCCGATGGCGGCCAGGTCGGCCGCGGTGATCCCGGCGTTGCGCACCGCGGTCTGGATGACCACGTTGGTGCGCTCCCAGATCTCGGTCGGGTCGTGCTCGACCCAGCCGGGGCGCGGCAGGTACTGGGTGTGCTCCAGCTGGTGCCGGGCCACCTCGTTGCCGTCGTGGTCGAAGATCATGAACCGGGTGCTGGTGGTCCCCTGGTCCACCGCGCCGACGAAGTCCGCCATGGCTAGCTGCCTCTCCTGGATCTGCTGGAGCTCCTGGGTCAACGAACATGTGGGGCAGCCGAGTCGCCTCGGCTGCCCGGGCTCACGTGCGTGGGATCGGCCCCGCGGGACCGGTCCTGCGGGATCAGCCCCGCGGGACCGGTCCTACGGGGTCAGCTCTGCGGGATCGGGGTGCGGCCCTCGGGCTCCGGCGCCGCGCCCGGCAGGAAGCGGCCGACGAAGAGCTTGTAGGCGACGCCGCCGACGAGGCCGCCGACCAGCGGGCCGACGATCGGCACCCAGAAGTAGAGGTTGCCCCACTCGTCCCGCCACGCGTGGCGGTAACCGGTGATGTAACTCGCCAGCCGGGGCCCGAAGTCACGGGCCGGGTTGATCGCGTATCCCGCGTCCGTACCGAACGCCATGCCGATCGCGACGACCACCAGGCCGATGATGAACGGGCCCATGTTCGCGCCGGGCGGGTTGTTGAGCAGGTCGGTCAGGGCCAGGATCAGGATCAGCAGGATCGCGGTGCCGATCACCTGGTCGCGGAACGCGCCCCACTCGTGCACGCCGGCGGCGGGGTTACCGTTGCCCGGCAGGGTGGAGAAGATGAACTGGGTCTTGATGGTGTGGCCGGGGTCGGCCCGCGCGAGTACTTCGGTGTAGTTCCAGCGCACCAGCAGCGCGGCGCAGAACGCGCCGAGGACCTGGGCCGCCATGTACGGCGCGACCTTCCTCCAGGGGAATCCCTTGAAGGTGGCGAGGGTCAGCGTCACAGCCGGGTTGAGGTGGGCCCCGCTGAGTCGGGCCGCCAGGTAGACGCCCAGCGTCACGCCGAGTCCCCAGGCCCAGGAGATGCTGTCGTGATTTCCCAGACCGCCCGGGGGCGTGGTCAGGGCTCCACCGGCGACGACCTGGGCGACCACGCCGATGCCGAAGAGGAGAAGGATCAGGGTGCCGGCGAACTCCGCGGACAACTCGCCGATCAGCCCTGAGCCGCGTGAACGTGGCGCCATGTCAGCCTGCTTCCCGCCGGTCGTACCGGACCGGCTCTGGCTCGTATTCGCATTTCTGCTCCTACTCAAGGAAGCACGGTGGAAACGGGCTGGCGCGTATGGATGGGCCGTTCAGGGGAGCGCGCTGCGCCGGGCTGCGGGAAGAGCGTCCGGCGCTGTAGAGGTGGCCCCGCGCCGGTCCTGGTGAGGCGGTCCTGGTGAGGCGGTCCTAGTGCGGGGGCGGGGGAAGGGTGTTGGGGCTGGGCGGGGGCTCGGGCCAGACGAGGAGGACGGGGCAGGGGGCGTGGTCGACGATGAAGCGGCTGTGCGGGCCGAGGCTGTGGGGGCCGAGGCGGGTGTGGTCGCCGTCGCGGGCCAGGACGAGGAGGGCGGCGTCCTCCGCTTCGGCGACGATCTCGCGTTCGACCCGGCCGGTGCGCTGGAGGGTGGTGCAGGGGCGGGCCAGGCGGGCGGCGGCTTCGGCGAGGAGCGCCTGGCCGGCGGAGGTGGCCTGTTCGGACAGTGCGAGGCCGGGGTCGCGGGCCGGGCGGCCGCGGCCGAGCAGTCCGGCGAACGCGCCGTGGGCGGCGCCGGCCACCTCCGGTTCCGGCACGTGCACCAGGACGATGTCGGCGCTGTCGGACGCGTGGCTGCGGACCGCGTCCACGCAGGCCGGCCAGGTGCCCTCGACGATCCAGGCGACCACGGTCTCGGCGCCGCCGGCCCGGTGGGCGCGGCCCGGCTCCGGAGGTTCGTACGGTTCGTGCGGGACGGACGGCGGGTGGGGTTCGCGCGGCCGGCCGGGTCCGCCGGGTCCACCTGGCCCGTCCGGTCCGCCCGGGCCCCGGGGACCCGGCCGATGCGGGGGCGGCGGGGGCGGCGGGGGCGTTGGCATGGGGGTCACCCTCCGATCACGGTCAACGAGAGCCACAGTGCCACCACGGCGACCAGCAGCGAGGCAGGCACGGCGATCGCGCCGAGGCGGGTGAACTCGCCGAGGTCCACCTCGGCTTCGTGGGCCCGCACGATACGCCGCCACAGCAGGGTGGCGAGAGACCCCGCGTAGGTGAGGTTGGGACCGATGTTGACGCCGAGCAGGACGGCGAGCACCGCGCCCGCGCCGTGCGGCGCGGTCAGCGGGAGCAGGACCAGGACCGCGGGGAGGTTGTTGATCAGGTTCGCCAGCACCGCGGCCAGTGCGGCGAGCGCGAGCAGCGCGGGCAGTCCGGTGCCGCCGGGTACCGCGTGGCCGAGCGCCGAGCCGAGCCCGTGGTCGACCAGCGCGCGGACCACGATGCCGAGCGCGAGCACGAAGGCGAGGAAGGGGACGGCGGCCGACCGGACCAGGGCGCCGGGGGTGGTCCGGCGCCGGACCAGGGCGCGTACGGCGAGCACCGCGGCGCCGGCGAAGGCCGCCCACGCCGGGTTGACGCCGAGCAGCGAGGCCACCACGAAACCGGCGAGCGTGCAGCCGACCGTGGCGAGGGCGAACCGGGGCAGCGGGGGCCGGTCGTCGGACTGCTGAGGGTGCGCGCCGGCGGCCAGGTCGGTGCCGAAGAACCGCCGCAGCACCACGTACTCCACGCCGATCGCGGCCAGCCACGGCAGCGCCATCAGCGCGGCGAACCGGGTGAAACTCAGCCCGCTGGCGGCCAGGGCGAGGAGGTTGGTGAGGTTGGAGACCGGCAGCAGCAGGGACGCGGTGTTGGACAGGTGCGTGCAGGCGTAGACGTGCGGTTTGGGGCGGGCGCCCAACCGGGCGGCCGTCGCGAAGACCACCGGGGTGAGCAGCACGATGGTCGCGTCCAGGCTGAGCACCGCGGTGATCACCGAGGCGAGCACGAAGACCTGCCCGAGCAGGCGGTAGGGGCTGCCGCCGGCCGCGCTCGCCATCCAGCCGCCGCATGCGGTGAACAGCCCTTCCTCGTCGCAGAGTTGGGCCAGTACCAGGACCGCGGCGAGGAACCCGATCACCGGGCCGAGCTGCTGCGCCTCGGCCCGCGCGTGGTCCAGGGAGATCGCCCCGGTGCCGATCAGTACGGCGGCGGCCGGCACCGCGACGGCGGCCTCGGGCAGGCCCCACGGGCGCACCACCGCGCAGCCCAGCACGAGGACGAGCAGGACGGCGCTGAGCGTTTCGGCGGCGGCGCTGTTCATCGGGCGGTGTTCATACGGAGGCGTTCATGGGGTGAGGTGCGGCCTTCCTGTCGCCGGGGAGCGCGGCGGTCGTCGGTGGTCGTGGCGGGCGTGGCGTTCGTATGCGTCGTACGGGTCGTACGGGTCCGGCGCCGGTGGGAGACCGGGCGGACCCGACTGCCAGTGTGAGGGGTGCCGGCCGTGACAGGCGGATACGCCGGCCGCATGCCGCGCGTGCCGTGGTGCACGGGTGCCGTGTGCCGGGCGGAAATGGTGCACGCGTGCCGTGGTGCGGTGCGGGCGCGCCGCCGTACGGTCGAGGTGGTCGGCGGTCCGCGTGAACGGGGGAGTCCGCGTACGGGGGAGGGGACCGCCGGCCGGTCGCGCGGGCTCGCCGGGGGAGGGGGATCGCCGACCGTCCGCACCGCCTCGTGGGTATCGCGCCCGGGGCGGTGCGCGTGCGTGCGCTCTTCTTGGACGCGGTGCGTGCGGCTTAGGGTGGAGGTTGACGACCCGCCGCGCGGGGCCGTTGTCGTCGGCAGGTGGGGACGGTCGTCCGGGGGGCCGGACCCGGTGCCGGCTTGCGGTCGTGTGCGGTTCGCCCTCCACCGACCCCGGGAACCCGCGTGCTCACTCTCCACGACCTCGTCGCCGTGCCCGATTTCGGGTTGACCCTTGTCTCCGGCGACGGTGGTGCCGAGGTGGAGCAGGTGCTGGTTCCGGCCGACCCGGACGCGGAGTGGGGCGGCACGCCGATGGAGCGGGCGCTCGTGGTCGCCGACCCCGGCAGGATCGGCCGCCCGGACCGGCTGGCGCGGGCCCTCGCCGGGGGCGGCGCGGCCGGGCTGGTGCTCGCGGGCACCGGCACCGGCACCGGCCCCGTCACTGACCCCGGCACCCGCGTCGACCCCGGCATTGACCCCGGAACTGACCCCGGCTTTCTCCCCGGCACCGCGGGCCCGTCGGACGAGCAGCCGGCGGCGACTGCCGAGACTGCCGTCGCGGCGGCCGTCGCCTCGGCTGTCGCGGCCGCCGGGGTGCCGGTGCTAGCCGGCCCGCACCCGGTCGCCGCCTGGCGTGAACTGGCCCCACGCGTATCGGCGTTGGGCGCCGACGCGGTACGGCGCGGGCACGCCCGGCTGGCCGGTCTGCTGGACCGGCTGCCGGTGCCCGGTGCCGACGAGCGCTCGACCGTAAGGAAGTTGGCCGGCTACCTTGCCGAGGCGCTCGACGCGCGGGTGCTGGTGCACGCCGACGGGGAGGTGCTCGCCGCCGAGCCCGCGAGCGCCGCCGCCGCGCTCGCCCCGCTGCTCGGCACGCCTCCGGGCAGCCGGCAGCCCACCGCGGCGGGCGACTTCGCGCAGACCGTCATGCTCGCCCCGGCCGGCGACGCGATGCTCGTGGTCGCCACCGCGGAGCCCGCACCCGACCGGGTCCTGGTCGCGTACACCGCCAAGGCGCTCCGGCTGGCCGTCGCGGGGCTGCGCGAGCGGCGCGTGAACGGGGCGGTCGGCGACGCGCTGCGCGGGGTCCGGCTGTCCGCGTTCCAACTCTTCATGACCGGGCACGCCGTGGCCGCGCAGCGCGTCGTGGCGGGTATCGAGGGCTCGTTGATGGACAGCGACACCGCGCGGGTGTTCATCCTCGACTGCGCCCGGGCGGCCCGCGACACGGTGCTCGCCGAGGCCGAACACACCCTCGCCGAGCAGGCGTTGGCCATCCGCTGCCCCGCCTACCGGCGGCACCTGATCTTCCTCGCGCCGCACCGCACCAGCGCCCGGGCGGAGGAGGGCCTGCACCGGCTGATGGATACCTTCGCCGACGCCCGCGTGCTGCTCGGCGGCAGCCTCGCCCACCCGCTGGACGACGTCCCCGACGCCTACGGCGAGGCGCTGGACTGCCTCACCCGGGCCGGCCGCAACCCCGACCGGATCGCGATGGCCACCCGCAGCACCGGCATCGTCGACGTGCTCGCCCCCGACGCCGCGCTCGCCTGGGCCACCCACCTGCTGCGGCCGGTGCTGGCGATGCCGCGCGGCGGCGGGCAGATCCTCGAAACCACCGCGATGGCCGTCGAGTTCGAGATGTCCGCGACCGCGCGGGTGATCGGGGTGCACCGCAACACCGTCACCCGCCGGGTCCGGCAGGTGTTCGACGCGGTCGGGCTCGACCAGGACGCCATCCTCGACCGGGTGGTGCTGTCGCTGGCCGCGCAGATCGTGGCGCGGTACGGCAGCGCCGACCGCGGCGGGCGCGACGCGGACGCGGGCACCGTGCCCGACCTGCACACCCTGCTCTCCGAACCCGCGCTGCGGGCCTGGGCGGAGAAGGTGCTGCGGCCGCTCGCCGACGACCGCCGCGACCTGCTGCGCACCGTACGGGAGTGGGTGCGGCACGGCTGCCGGTACGAGCCGGCCGCGGCGTCGCTGGGGATCGCGGCGAAGACGGTGCGGTCGCGGATCAGGGCGGCCGAGCCGCTGCTGGAGCGGGACTTGATCGGGGAGTTGCCGCTGGTGCCCGGCGAGAGCGAGCACCGGTTGGCCAGCGTCCGGCCGCTGGCGGTGGCCCTCTACGCCACCACCGGGCCGGGCATACCCCGGCCGCCCCTTCCCGGCGGGTGGGCCTGAGCGGTGGGTCGGCCTGGGCGGTGGACGGGCCTTCCCGGCGGGCGGGCCTGAGCGGCGCGGCCGGCTCGGAGCTTCGGCAGGGCACTCCGGCATGGCATGGATAGGTAAATTCCGCCGCCCGGCTGCCGTCCCGTCGACCGGGTGGGGCACACTGTGCTCCTTGACACCGAGACCGTCGCAGGGGCGGGCACTCCAGGGGGAAGGCGAACCACCATGATCATTTGGGGTACCAGAAGTTACATCTACCAGCTGGCGATGATCACGCTGCTCTGCGGGCGGTGCGGCAACCCGTCCGCCCACGCGCTGCGCCGGCGGGTCATGAAGTTCACCCTGTTCTTCATCCCGCTGTTCCCGATCAGCTCCAAGTACTCCACGCAGTGCACCTTCTGCGGTGCGCAGACGGCGGTTCCGAAGGAGCAGGCCGAGCAGCTCCAGGCGCAGATCGCCGCGTCGCCGCAGCCGGCGCCGCCCGCCGGCCAGCCGGTGCCGCCGCAGGGCGCGAACCCGTACCAGAGCTGAAGCGCCCGGCGTACGGGCCGACGTCGTTCGCCCCGGGGCCACGGACTCCTCGTCCGGGACCCGGGGCGCTGGTGTGTCCGGGGCGGGACGGGACCGAGCGGGACCGGAGGGGACCGGGCGGGACCGGACCGGACCGATGAGTTCCGCGGGTCCGGGTGGTCTGCCCTGGGTGAGACATCGGACCGTGCCGTGCGGAGTGCGGTCGCGGAACCAACGAGGGAGTCACCCATGACGGACGACGCAGTGCGGATGGTCGACCTGGGGCCGGCCGCGGCCCGGGTCGCGGCGCTTGCCGAGGGCGTCGGCGACGATCAGCTCGCCGCTCCGACGCCCTGTCCCGACACCGCGGTACGCAACCTCCTCGGCCACGTCATCGGCCTCAGCCAGGGGTTTCGCGCCGCGGGCCGCAAGGAGTTGGGCGCCGCCACCTCGACACCGCCCTTCACCACCGTTCCCGACATCGACGACGAAGGCGCCTGGCGGGCGGAGTTGCCCGCGGCGCTGGACGAGCTGGCCGCCGCCTGGCGGGAGCCGGCCGCCTGGACCGAGATGACCCAGGTGGGCGGCGTGACCCTCCCCGCAGCCCAGGCCGGCGTGGTCGCGCTCAACGAACTGGTCGTCCACGGATGGGACCTGGCCCGCGCGACCGGCCAGGACTACCAGCCCACCCCGGAAGAGCTCGCCACCTGCCGCGACTTCCTCGCCCCCTCCGCCGCCGACCGCCCCGCCGGCGGCCCCTTCGGCCCCGCCCTCCCCATCCCCCCGACCGCCCCCCTCCTCGACCAGCTCATCGCCCTCAGCGGCCGCTCCCCCTCCTGGCGCCCCTGACCACCCCACCCATCCCGCACGGGGCGCTGTGTCACCGGCAGGTGCCGCCCCCCGGGGGGGACTGCGCGCTCAGCCGTCGTGGTGGCGCGCTGTGGCCCGGGGCCTGAGCCTGCGCGGCGGGGTGGTGAGCCACCGGCAGGTGCCCTGTAGGGGCGCGGGGAACTGCGCGCTCAGCCATCGCAGTGGCGCGCTGTGGCCCGGGGCCTGAGCCTGCGCGGCGGGCCGGGGGACCGTGGGTTCGGCTCGTGCCGGCGGGGGCCGTGGCACGGGGTGGGGGCCGCGGGGTGGCGGGGGTCGGCAACACGGGGGTGTCGGACTGGTGCGGGGTTTGTTACAGACCTGTGGAGATCGGGACCCCTGCGGAGGTGGGCACCCGACATAGGGTCGAAGCCGTGTTCGGGGCGCGGGGGACGTCCCTGTCCAGGGGCGTCGAGGAGGGACATGTTCGCGCGGCGAAGCGGTGAGCAACGGGGGCTGCGGCCGAGGCAGTTAGCCGTGCGGACGCTGCGGACGGCACGTTCGGCGGCGGCCCGGCTGCCGAAGCCGCACCGCGGCACCGGGAAGACCGAGGCACCCGAGACACCTGAGGCACCCGCGAACCCCGAGGCACCCTCGGACCGTACCGGCGCCGTCGGGGACGGAAAGCGGTGGTGGGCGCCGCTGCGCCCGCGGTACCCGCGGCCGAACCGCACCGGCTGGCGCCGGTGGGTCCCCTCGCTGCGCCAGACCCTGCTGCTGTGCACCTGGAGCGTGCTCGCCCTGATCGCGCTGGTCGGCTGGGCCTATGCGCGCACCGCGATCCCCACCGACCTGAACGCCTACGCGACCCAGCAGGACAACGTCTACTACTGGGCCGACGGCACCGAGATGGCCCGGGTCGGCCCGGTCGACCGGCAGGCGATGCCGCTGGACCGTATACCGACCGCCGTGCAGTCCGCGGTGCTCGCCGCCGAGAACGCGTCGTTCTACTCCGACCACGGCGTCTCCCCTCGGGGCATCACCCGGGCGGTGGCGAACATGGCCACCGGCGGCCAGACGCAGGGCGGTTCCACGATCACCCAGCAGTACGTCAAGAACGTGTACCTCGACCAGGACCAGACGATCTCCCGCAAGATCTCCGAGATCTTCATCGCGATCAAGCTCGACCGCAAGATGAGCAAGAAGCAGATCCTCGACGGCTACCTCAACACCAGTTGGTTCGGCCGCGGCGCCTACGGGGTGCAGCGCGCCGCGAAGGCGTACTACGGCGAGGACGTCTCCCAACTCAACCCGAGCCAGGCCGCGTTCCTCGCCGCGCTGCTCAAGGGCGCCGGCCAGTTCGACCCGTCGGTGAGCGCCGCGAACCACCACCGCGCGGTGGCGCGCTGGAACTGGGTGCTGGACCGGATGGTGAAGACCGGCAAGCTGTCGGCGGCGCAGCGGGCCACGTACACGAAGTTCCCCGAGCCGATCGCGCCGCCGAAGCCGGCCGGGCTGAGCGGGCAGACCGGCTACCTCGTGGACACCGCACGCGCCTACGTCTCCGCGCACAGCGGCATCTCCGACCAGCGGTTCGACCTCGGCGGCTACCAGATCTACACCACCTTCCAGAAGCCGAAAGTGGACGCGCTGGCCGCCGCCGTCAAGCAGCAGATCTCCCGGCTGCGCCCGAAGGACCGCCCCGCCGATCGCAATGTGCGGGTGGGCGCCGCCTCGGTCGCGACCGACGGCCGCATCCTCGCACTCTACGGCGGCCCCGACTACGTCAAGCAGGGTTTCGACGACGCCGACATCGCGATCGTGCCGGCCGGCACCACCTACGCGCCGTTCGTGTACGCGGCGGCCCTGCGCGACGGCGTGGTCCGCACCCGGGACGCGCCGCGGGCCCGGGTCGACCCGCAGTCCCGCTACGACGGCGACAACAAGGTGCCGATACAGACGCCCGAGGGCCCGTACTGGAGCCGGGACGGGAAGGTCGTCAAGACCGCCAACGCGGACGGCCGTTCGTACGGGAAGATCCCGCTCGGCGAGGCCGTCGCGAAGGGCGTGAACGGGCCGATCACACAACTCGGCGTGGACGTCGGGCTCAACCAGGTGCGGCAGGCGTCGATCGACGCCGGGCTGCTGCCGGACAGCGGCTTCGCCGAGCAGGTGCCGAGCTTCTCGCTGGGCACGTCCACGCCCAGCCCGATCCGGATGGCCGACGGGTACGCCACCTTCGCGGCCGGCGGCACCCACACCGACCCGTACTCGGTGCTGCGCATCACCCGCGACGGCGCCGCGGTGCCGCTCCAGAAGCCCACCGTCACGCACCCGTTCACCCCGAAGGTGGCCGGGGAGGTGGACGACGCGCTGCGCGACGCGGTCGACACCGGCGCCGCGCACGCGGTGGCGAAGGCCGGGCCGGGGCTGGCCGGGCTGCCGGGCACCGCGCAGGACAACACCTCGGCGTCGTTCGTCGGTTACGACGCGGAGATGGCCACCGCGGTCACGCTGTTCCGGATCGACCCGAAGACGCAGCAGTTGCAGCCGCTGACCGGGATCGGCGGGCGGTCCGTGAAGAAGCCGGGCAGCGATGCCCCGGCGGACATCTGGACCCACTACGCCGAGGCGACGCTCCCGCCGGGCGGATCGGAGTCGGCGACGCGCACGCCGGTCGGCCCCGACGCCGCCCGCAAGGCCACTACTTGGTGAGGAAGGTCGACCAGTCCGGCGACTCGCCCGGGTCCAGGTTGCGCAGCTTCGCCAGCACCGCGGGGTCCTGCATGTCCAGCCAGTCGCACAGCTCCTTGAAGGACACGCACTCCACGCCCTTCCTGGGGCAGACGTCCTTCACCACGTCGGAGATGGCCTGCATGTAGATGCCGCCGTTCCAGTCCTCGAAGTGGTTGCCGATGAACAGCGGTGCCCGGCTGCCGTTGTAGACCCGCTGGAAGCCTTCGAGGTAGCCCTGCCGGGTCTGCTTCTCCCACTCCGGGTACTTCGCCGGGTCGCCCTCGGTGACGTCGCCGCCGGACTGGTTGTAGAGGAAGTTGAAGTCCATCGTCAGGCCCTGGAAGCTCTTGCCCGGGTAGGGCACCAGCTCCAGCGGGAAGTTCCAGATCCCGTCCTGCTTCTGCGGCCAGAGCTGGAAGTCGCCGGGCGAGCTGGCGTCGTACCGCCAGCCGAGCTGCTTCTCGGCCGGCAGCAGGTTCTTCTGGCCCTCCAGGCACGGCGCGCGCCCGCCGACCAGCTCCTGGGCGTAGTCGAACGGCAGCGGCGGGATGTCGGTGTCGCCGGTGTTCGTCTTCCAGTTCTGCACGAAGGAGTACGCCTGGCTGGTCTCGCTCAGCCACTCCTTGGTGCTCCAGTCCGCGCCCGCGCCCTTGTCGGGCTTGCAGAAGTGCCCGTTGAAGTGGGTGCCGATCTCGTCGCCGTCCTCCCAGGCCAGCCGGAGCTGCTGGAGGGTCCACTTGATGTGCTGGTCGGTGGGGAAGTCGATCGCGGAGGCGCCCGGCGCGTGCTGCGGCGGGTGGTAGAGGGTGCGCTTGTCCTTCGGCAGCAGGTAGATGCCGCTGAGGAAGAACGTCATGTTGGCGTGGTACTTCTCGGCCAGCGTGCGGAAGCGGGAGAAGTCGTGGTCGTCGCCCTCCAGCGCGCCGTCCCAGGAGAAGACCACGAACTGCGGCGGCTTCTCGCCCGGCTTGAGCTTGTGCCACTTCGGCTGGTGCGGCTGCGGCCCGGTGTACGACGTGGAGCCGTCGCCGATCACCTTCGTCTTGCCGTCCCACGCGGGGGTGGTGGAGGCGGTCGGCGCGTGCCGGACCGGTGCCTGCGCGGTGGTGTGCCCGGCCGCCTTGGCGTGCCCGGAGCCGCCGCCTCCGGTGCCGACCGCGATCAGCGTCCCGGCTAACGCCGCCGCCACACCCGCGGTGGCCAGCCCGGCCACCGCCCCTCGCTTGAGCTTCACCATCGGTGCGTGTCCCCCCCAAGGGCACGCCACCCACGGGCGTACCGGGACCCATTATTCAGTTGATCCGATCAAACGTGCGGGCGGGCCCCGGTGGAGGAGTCGTCCTCCGCCGGAGCCCGCCCGGTCACACCCGTGGATCGGTCGATCCGCTGATCGGTCGATCCGTCAAAGCGTCAACGCGTCAAAACGTCAACGCGTCAAGCGTCGATCCGTCCTGCCGGCGAACCGTCAGAAGCGGTACGACTTCAGGTAGCTCGCGTTCGGCGAGCCGACACCCGTCGCGTCGTCGTAGCCGCGGACCGCGTTGAGCGAGGTGTCCTGGCCGAAGCCGATCAGTCGGACCAGCAGGTTGCCGTTGACCACACCGGCGTCGTAGACGCTGCTCAGCGGGGTGCTCGAGTGCTGCGCCTGCTTGTCCACCACGTCGGTGGTCAGGTGCGAGCGGGCGTAGATCGCCGGGTTGGCGAAGCCGATCGCGTGGTGGCCGGCCTGGATCGCGTCGGCCTGCACCGCCGCGAACTCGGGCGAGGAGACGCTGGTGCCGCCGTAGCCGCCCTCGCTGTACGCGGCGCCGTCGGAGATGCCGACCAGCACCGAGGTGTACAGGTCGCCGACCATCGAGATGTCCGGGGTGACCCGCTTGGCGGCGCCCACCTTCTGACCGGTCATCAGGGTGTGCGACAGCGTGTCCGGGACCACGCCGCGCTGGTAGCCCGGCTGCGCGAAGTCCTCGCTGGTGCCGCCGCCACCGCCGAAGTAGAACGGCGCCGCGGCCGGGGCCGGGGTCCAGCTCTTGCCGTCGGCCGACAGCGCGGAGCGGGTGGTGCCCATGTCGGTCTCGAAGCCGTACTTGCCGCTCTTGTCCGCCAGGGCGAGCGCGGTGCCGCCGACCGAGGTCACCCACGGGTCGGAGTCCGGCCAGTTGGCCTGCGCACGGGCGGTGTCGGTCTGGCAGTTGGCACCGGTGGCCGCCGCCAGCGGGCTGCTGTCACCGCAGTCGCCGGCCGAGAAGCCGACGCTGATGCCCTCGATCGCGGCCTGCTGGAAGATCTGCTCGTACGCCGCGATCTCCGACGCGGTGACGTCCGCGTTGTCCGTGGTGTGCATGATCTCGCCCCACGAGTTGGAGACGACATCGGCGAGGTGGTTGTCCACGATCTTGGTGATCGCGGCCAGCAGGTCGTCGTCGTTGCAGGAGTTCGCACCGACGTAGACCACGTTGGCGTCGGGGGCGAGGCCGTGCGCCATCTCGACGTCCAGCGCCTCCTCGGGCGCCCAGCCCTCGGGGCCGCCGCACAGGTCCTGGTCCGTCCACTGCGAGGAGTCGACGACCTCGGAGTACTGGCCCTTCTTGAACGCCTTGTCACCGTGGTTGGTGGCGTACTGGTTGGCGTCGGCCTCCATGGTGGAGCTGCCGTACGCGTCCACGATGGCGATCGTCGCGCCCTTGCCGGTCAGCCCGGTGGAGGTGATGCCGTACGCCTTGCGGATCTGCGAGGGGTACAGCGAGCACTGGTCGAACGCCACGTCCTTCTTGGTGAAGCCGGCCGGCGCGCCCTTGGCGGTCTTCTGGCCCCAGTACGCGGAGCAGGTCGGCGTGGTGGGCAGGCTCTTGTCGGCCTTGGCGCCCTTCGCCGAAGTGGCGGTGTCCGAGGTGACCTTGTGCGAGTCCGGGCGCACCACGTTGCTGCCGACCGAGGAGAGGCCGTCGACGCCGAGGATCGCGCTGGAGACGGAGGCCGGCACCTTCAGGTCGCGGGCCGGCGCGTGCCGCAGCTCGCCGGACACCTTGTACTGGTGCTCACCGGTGCCGAACGCCTTGGTGAGCGCGGAGTTGGTGCCCTTGACGGTGATCGCGTGCGAGGTGGTGCCCAGCACCTTCAGGCCGGAGTCCTCGGCCCACTTCTGCACGGCGGCGATCTGCGCCTTGGTGGCCCCGAACCGGGCCTGGTACTGCGCGGGGCTGAGGAACTTGCCGTAACTGGCGTTGCTCGGGTCCGATACGGCCGTCGCGTACGAGGTGAGCCCGGCCGGGTCCTGGCCCGCGAGGTACACGGTGCCGGTGATCTCGGCGGAGGACGACACCGAACCGGCGTCCGCGGAGGCGGTGGCCCACGCGGGGTGGGAGCCGGTGATGGTCTTGGCGGACGCGGCCGGCGCCGACGCCTGCGAAGGCGTGGCCGCCAGCAGCAGCGAACCGGAGAGCAGGGCCAGCGAGGCGGCCGCTACCACTCCGGTACGGCCTGCGCCGCTACGGGGTGTGTGTATGTGGGTGATGACGACTCCAACATGATGGTCCGTGAGAGGGCAACGACAGGCACGGGCCTTGTACCGCACGCTCGTTCACGACCCACACCCGGCCTGTAGTGTGCACGCCACGTGAGCGTTGTGGGAATACCGTATGGCGCTCAGCGGTGTCGCTTTACCGAAAACCGACGATCACCGGCGGCTCATATCCGGTCGGAACCGGGCGATCGCCGCATCCGGGCCCGCGCCCTCACTCCCGCCCCGCGCCAGACCCCGGCCTCTCCACCAATCCTTTTCGGCCGCCGCGCCGAATCACTGGTGACGGGGGTCGACAGGGAGCGGGCGAGGCGCGAAGAAGGCGCGGAGACGAGGCGACGAGGTGCGGCGGCGTATCGCGGTGGTGGGTTCGGGAGTGGCCGGCCTGACCGCGGCCTACGTGTTGCGGCAGGTGTGCGAGGTGTCGCTCTACGAAGCCGACGACCGGCTCGGCGGCCACGCGCACACCCACGACGTGGCCGACCCGGGCGGGCAGGCGCTGCGGATCGACACCGGCTTCATCGTGCACAACGACCGCACCTACCCGACGCTGCTGCGGCTCTTCCGCGAACTCGGCGTCGCCACCCAGGACTCCGAGATGAGCCTGTCCGTGCGGTGCGACGGCTGCGGCCTGCAGTACGCGGGCGCGCGCGGCCCCGGCGGCCTGTTCGCCCACCCCGGCAGCGCGATACGCGGCCGCTACCTGGGCCTGCTCGCCGAGGTGCCGTCCTTCCACCGGGCGGCGCGCGCGGCGCTCGCCTCGGGCCGGGCCGACCGCCTGACGCTGGGCGGCTTCCTGGCCGAGCGCGACTTCACTCCGTACTTCACCGCGCACTTCGTGGTGCCGCTGGTCTCCTCGGTGTGGTCCTGCGCCCCCGACCAGGCGATGCGGTACCCGGCGGCCTACCTCTTCCGCTTCCTGCGCCACCACGGGCTGCTGTCGGTGGGCGGGTCACCGCGGTGGCGCACGGTCACCGGCGGCTCCGCGGAGTACGTGCGGCGGATCGGCAAGCAGCTGACCACGGTGTACACCGGCACCCCGGTCCGCGCGGTGCGCCGCTTCCCCGACCGCGCCGAGGTCACCGCCGCCGACGGTATTACCCGCGGTTATGACGCGGTGGTCCTGGCCACCCACCCCGACCAGGCGCTCGCCGTCCTCGCCGACGCCACCGACGCCGAGGCGCGGGTGCTCGGCGCGTTCCGCTACTCGCGCAACGAGACGGTGCTGCACACCGACGCGTCGCTGCTGCCCACCGCCCGCAGGGCCCGCGCCTCCTGGAACTACCTGATGCCCTCGTGCGCGGCTCCCGCCGAGAAGGTGCAGGTCAGCTACCACATGAACCGGTTGCAGCGGCTCGATGCCGCCGAGGAGTACGTGGTCACGCTCAACGCGTCGCAGGCGGTCGACCCCGGCCGGGTGCTGGCCCGCATGGTCTACGAACACCCCCTGTACACGCCGGAGTCGGTGGCCGCCCAGCGGCGTCTGCCGGAGCTGGACACGGCGGTGACGGCGTTCGCGGGCGCGTACCACGGCTGGGGGTTCCACGAGGACGGCTGCCGCGCGGGGGTGGCGGCCGCCGCGGCGCTCGGGGTGCGCTGGTGAACCCCGCCCGGCCGCTCGCGGACACGGCGTCCGCCGACACGGCGCCCGCGGACACGGCGTCCTCCGACACGGCTTCCGCACCCGCGGTCGCGGGCGTCCCGCACACCGGCGCGCACCGCGCCCCCGGCACCGCGAGCCTGTACGCCTGCGCGATCACCCACGTGCGCACCCGGCCGATCCGCCGCACCTTCCGGCACCGCACCTACATGTGGCTGGTCGACCTCGACCACCTTCCGGTGCAACCCCGGGCGCTGCGCCCGTTGGCCCGGTTCGCCGCGCGCGACCACTTCGCGGGCACCGCACCCACCCTGCGCGCGGGCTTGGAGCGCTACCTGGACGCGCAGGGCGTGTCACTCGACGGCGGCCGGGTGCTGATGCTCGCGCACGCCCGCGTCCTCGGCCACGTCTTCAACCCGCTCACCGTGTACTGGTGCCACCGACGGGACGGCTCGCCGCTGTGCACCGTCGCCGAGGTGCACAACACCTACGGCGAGCGGCACTGCTACCTGCTGCACACCGACGAGCGGGGCCGGGCCGAGGTGCCCAAGGAGTTCTACGTCTCGCCGTTCTTCCCGGTCGACGGCACCTACCGGATGCGGCTGCCCGAACCCGGCGAGAAGCTGGAACTGGCCGTGCACCTGGAGCGTGAGGGCGGCCGGCCGTTCACCGCGACGGTGCGCGGCACCCGCCGCCCGGCCGGCACCCGCGCCCTGCTGGCCGCCGCCGCCCGGCACCCCTGGTCCACGCTCGCCGTCTCCGCGGCGATCCGCCTGCAGGGCATCCGCCTGTACCTGCGCGGCCTGCCCGTTCTCCCCCGCCCGCACCACCGCACCCAGGAGGGCCTGAAGTGAGCGGACTCGTCTCCGACCGCACCACCGCCACCGCTCCCGGCATCCCCGCCCCGGCGCCGCGAGCCGGCGTGGACCCCGCCGTGTGGCCGGACGCGGCCCGGGTGCCGCGCAGTTCGCCGCCGCGCACCGCGGTGGCCCGGCTGCTGGTCGGCCGCGCGTTCGCCCGGCTGCCGCTGCGGGTGCGGCTGCCCGACGGCTCCGGCAGCGGCGACCGGGGGCCGGTGCTGCGGCTGCACGACCCGCGGGCCTTCCACCGCCGGATCGCCGTCGACGGCCTGATCGGCTTCGGCGAGTCGTACATGGCCGGCGAGTGGGACGCGGACGACCTGGTCGGGGTGCTCACCGTGCTCGCCGCGAACGCCACCGCGCTGGTCCCGCACGGCCTCCAGCGGCTGCGCCGGGCCTGGGTGCACGCCACCCCGGATCGGCAGCGCAACACCCCCGACGGCGCCCGCGACAACATCCGCCGGCACTACGACCTGTCGAACGCGCTGTTCGCGCTCTTCCTCGACGACACGATGACGTACTCCGCCGGCCTGTTCCGCGGCTTCCCCGCCGAGCAGGCCACCCTCGCCGCCGCCCAGCACCGCAAGATCGACCGGCTGCTGGACCTGGCCGGCGTCGGCGAGGGCACCCGGCTGCTGGAGATCGGCACCGGCTGGGGCGAGTTGGCGCTGCGGGCGGCCGGGCGCGGTGCGCGGGTGCTGACCGTGACGCTCTCCCGCGAGCAGCGCGACCTGGCGCAGGCGCGGATCGCCGCCGCGGGCCTCGCCGGGAAGGCCGCGGTCGAACTGCGCGACTACCGCGAGGTGCGCGGCCGGTTCGACGCCGTGGTCAGCGTGGAGATGATCGAGGCGGTCGGCGCCGAGTTCTGGCCGGAGTACTTCGGCACCCTCGCCCGCGTCCTCGCCCCCGGCGGCCGGATCGCCCTGCAGGCCATCACCATGGCGCACGACCGGATGCTCGCCACCCACGGCACCTACACCTGGATCGGCAAGTACGTCTTCCCCGGCGGCCTGATCCCCTCGTCCCAGGCCATCGAACGGGAGGCCGCCGCGCACGGCCTGCGGGTCGCCGGGGACGACGGCTTCGGCCCGCACTACGCGGAGACGCTGCGGCTGTGGCGCGAGCGGTTCACCGCCGCCGACGACGCCGGCGAGGTCGCCGCGCTCGGCTTCGACGCGACCTTCCGCCGGATGTGGGAGTTCTACCTCGCCTACTCCGAGGCCGGGTTCCGCTCCCGCTACCTGGACGTGCGGCAGACGGTACTGACCCGCGCCGCGGACGGTGCCGGGCCCGCGGACGGCGCCGCGAGCCCCGGCGCCATGGCCGGAACCGGCACGGGGACCGACCCCGGGCGTACGGACGGAGACGACCGATGAGCACAGTGGCGGACCGGCTCGGGCGGCTGCTCGACGGGTACTTCGGCGACCGGCCGCCGGTGCGGCTGCGCGCCTGGGACGGCAGCGAGACCGGGCCGGCCGACGCGCCCGTGATCGTCGTGCGCAGCCGCCGCGCGCTGCGCCGCCTGCTGTGGCAGCCCAGCGGCACGGGCCTGGCCGAGGCGTACATCGCGGGGGAACTCGACATCGAGGGCGACCTGCCCGACGGGCTCGGCCGGGTGGCCCGGGCGGTGCGGGAGCGCGGTTCGGCACCCGGCCGCCCCCGTCCGCGGGCACTCGCCGCGGCCGCCGCGACCGCGCTGCGGCTGGGCGCGCTCGGCCCCCGCCCGGCGCCGCCGGGCGTCCGGAAGGCGAAGCAGCGCGGCGCACTGCACAGCACCGGCCGCGACCGGGCCGCCATCAGCCACCACTACGACCTGTCCAACGACTGGTACGCCGAACTGCTGGACCCGTCGATGGCGTACTCCTGCGGCTACTGGACCCAGCCCGAGACCGAGCCCGCGACCGAGCCCGGTGTCGAGCCCGGGACCGAGCCTGATCATGAGCCCGAGTCCGAGCCCGGGGACGTACCGGGCGGCGCCGGTTACGGCATCGCCGAGGCGCAGCGCGACAAGCTCGAACTGGTCTGCCGCAAGCTGGCGTTGACCCCCGGCGCGCGGCTGCTGGACATGGGCTGCGGCTGGGGCAGCCTCTCCCTCTACGCGGCACGGGAGTTCAAGGCCCGCGTCACCGCCGTCACCCTCTCCCGCGAGCAGCGCGACTTCGTGGCCGCCCGGATCGCGGAGCAGGGCCTCGGTGACCTGGTCGAGGTGCGGCTGAGCCACTACCGCGACCTCGGCGCCGCCGACGGCGGATACGACGCGGTGAGCGCGATCGAGATGGGCGAGCACGTCGGGGAGGAGCAGTACCCGGACTTCGCCGCCCGGCTGCACGCCCTGCTGCGCCCGCGCGGCCGGCTGCTGGTCCAGCAGATGTCCCGCGGCGCCGACGCGCCCGGCGGTGGCGCGTTCATCGAGTCGTACATCGTCCCCGACATGCACATGCGCCCGGTCGGCCGGACCGTGGACCTGCTGGAGGACGCCGGCCTGGAGGTGCGGTCGGTGGAGGCGATGCGCGAGCACTACGTCCGGACGATCGCGGCCTGGTACCGCACCCTGGAGGAGCGCCGGCCGGTGTTCGCCGCGCTGGCGGGCGAGCCGACGGTCCGGGTCTGGCAGCTCTACCTGGCCGGGTCGATGCTGACCTTCGCGGAGCGCCGGATGGGCGTGGACCAGATCCTCGCGGTGCGCCCGGAGCCGTTCGGCGGCTCGGGCCTGCCGGCCACCCCGCACGACTGGTACGTACCGGTGCGCCCGTGACCGGCTTCCCCTGGGCCGCGTTCGCCGAGGGCCTCGGCTGGGCGGCGCTCGCGGCCTTCGGCGTCATGGCGGCCACCTTCGCGGTCGCCCTCGCCAAGGGCGTGCACCGTGTGGTGGACGTCGCGTGGGGCGTGGCCTTCACCGCGGTCGCCGCCGCGTCGTACGCCGCCTCGGCCGGGCACGGCGACGACGGGCGGCGGCTGCTGGTCACGCTCGCCACCGCCGGGTGGGGGCTGCGGCTGGCCGTGCACATCGCCCGCCGCGGCCGCGGCCACGGCGAGGACCCGCGCTACGACCGGATGCTCGCCAAGGCGCCCGGCAGCCGCGCCGGGTACGCGCTGCGCACCGTCTACCTGGTCCAGGGCGCGCTGGTGTGGGTCGTCTCGCTGCCGGTGCAGGCCATGCAGTACGCCCCCGAGCGGCTCGGCGGGTGGGCGGCGGCCGGCGGCGCGCTGTGGGCGGCCGGGCTGGCCTTCGAGGCGGTCGGCGACCACCAACTCGCCCGCTTCAAGGCCGATCCGGCGAACCGCGGCCGCATCATGGACCGCGGCCTGTGGGCCTGGACCCGGCACCCCAACTACTTCGGCGACTGCCTGGTGTGGTGGGGCCTGTACGCGATGGCGTGCGCGAGCCCGCAGGCCGCCGCGGTGGCGGCGCCGGGCCCGCTGCTGATGACCGCCCTGCTGGTCTTCGGCAGCGGGAAACGGCTGCTGGAGCGGCAGATGGCCGACCGGCCCGGCTACGCCGCGTACGCCGCCCGCACCAGCGGCTTCCTGCCGCGTCCGCCTCAGGTGTTGTTGGCGAGGTTGCGCAGGCCGCTGAGGGGGCCGTTGAAGTAGTCCTGGTCGCCGGGGAACGTGCCGGAGTCGGCGTGCTGCCAGAAGGTGTAGAACGGCCAGCCGGCCGGCAGCTTGCCGGCGCTGGAGGCGTAACGCGCCACGAACAGCGGGTCGTCGGCGGCGAAGACCGAGGTGTTGCCGGTGCACCGGGTCCACCAGTCGGTGGTGGAGTAGATGGTCGCCCAGCGGGTCGTCTTCGCGTGCACCTCGTCGACGAACGCCCTGATCCAGCTGACCATCGCGCTCTTGCTCAGGCCGTAGCAGGCCGCGCCGGACGGGTACTCGATGTCCAGCGCCGGCGGCAGCGTCTTGCCGTCCTTGGACCAGCCGCCGCCGTGCGACACGAAGTAGTCCGCCTGCGCCTTGCCGCCGGAGCTGTCCGGGCGGGCGAAGTGGTAGGCACCGCGGATGAAGCCCGCGTAGTAGGAGTTGGTGTAGTTCGCGTCGAACTTCGGGTCCTTGTACGTGGTGCCCTCGGTCGCCTTGATGTACGCGAACCGGGCGCCCTTGCGGTACTGGGCCGCCCAGTCGATGGTGCCCTGCCAGTTGCTGACGTCGAATCCGGGGGTGCGGGTGACGTTCGAGGAGCCGCCGGTGGCCGTGGTGGTGCTGGAGCGGCCCTCGTGGGCCGCGACGGACGACCCCATCCAGTCCTGCTCGGGGTGGAGCACCGCGCCGCGTACGTGCGGCGCACCGCCGACCGCTTCGGCCGGCCCGGCGGGCGCGGCCAGCACTCCGGCGACCGCGACCGCCGCGCACCCGATCCCCAGCGCCGACTTCCGTACGCCCGTACGTCCCCGCACGCCCTGCCCGGCGTCCCGCATGACTGCCTCCATGGGTGTGGCTTTGCTTCGGTGATGCCCCATATGCGCTATTGGAACAGAGGGGTGCGAAGCTCCGGCGCTGGACGCGCGGGCCATCACGGTCTCTCCGGTCGGCGCGTACGCGGCCGTGGCGCCGGGCAGTTCGGCGCGCGCGGGGAAAAGGCCACGTCGGCGCGGGTGGCGCCGGTGGTTCACCGGGGTGTGCGGGTCGGGTGGCGGGCGGGCCGCGGATCGGGACGCGGTCAGGACGGCGGGCGGCCCATCGAGTGGCCGAAGGTGTCGGGGTCCTCGTCGTAGCCGCGCAGCAGCGAGTGGAAGGACCAGGCGCCGGACCCGCTCCGGGTGAACTCCGCGAAGGTCGCGGCCGTGGTGCCGCCCAGCTCGGTCAGGCCGCCCTCCACCAGCACCGTCCAGCCGGTGACGATCTGGTAGGCCGGGTTGGCCACCGCGCCGAACTCCAGCCGTCCGAAGCTCTGCTGGATCATCGCGCCGACCACGACCCGGCGGTACCCGTCGCCGAGCCGGTCCAGCTCCAGCGTCATCACCTCGTCGAAGCCGAAGCCCTGGCCGTTCTTGCTGTCCCGGTTGAGCCACATGGTCCCGTCGGGCGCCCTGCTGTCGAAGTGCACGAGGTAGGCCGGATCACCCTGCTCCGCACCGGCCGAGTACGTGGCCGCGATCAGGTCCAGATCGCTCGGCGGGGCGCCCAGCGGGCTCGGGTCCCACTTCAACCGCACCTCGACCCGCTCGATCCCCTTGCTGAGGCCGTTCATCCCATGCCTCCACCCCGACGCCCCGTCATGGGCCGCCACACTTACCCCGATTAACGCCTCTCCACCCCACCCTGTCCACACCCACCGACGCCTTCCGGCCACCGGTCGCCGCCGCTCGCGGCCGGTCGCGGCCGGTCTCTTCAGGGGGGCCGGGTCAGAGGGAGAAGAGCCGGGTGGCGTTGTCGTGGCAGACGGCGCGGAGCCAGGGGGTGCCGAGGTCGGCGGTGCGCAGGGCGGTCAGGGCGGCGGCGTAGGTGTAGGGGATGTTGGGGAAGTCGGTGCCGAGCAGGACGCGGTCCTGGAGGGCGGCGAGGCGGGGGAGCGCGGCGCGGGGGAAGGGGGCGGCGGACTCGACGAAGGGGGTGAACGCCATGGTGGTGTCGAGCATGACGTCGCCGTGGCGTTCGGCGAGGTCGAGGAAGTCCTCGTACTCGGGCATGCCGAGGTGGGCGACGACCAGCCGCAGCCGGGGGTGGCGGGCCAGGAGCGCGGCGATCGGGGCCGGGCCGGTGTGGGCGCCGGGCACCGGGCCGGAGCCGCAGTGCGTCACCACCGGCACCCCCTCGTCGGCGAGCAGCCGCCATACGGCGTCCAGGTGCGGGTCGTTGGGGTCGAACCCGCCCACCTGGACGTGGCACTTGAAGACCCGCGCGCCCTGGCCGAGCGCGCGCCGCACGTCGGCGAGGGCGCCCGGCTCGGCGAAGAAGGTGGCCGTGTGCAGGCAGTCCGGGGTGCGGGCGGCGAAGTCGGCGGACCAGTCGTTGAGCCAGCGGGCCATCCCCGGCTTGTGCGGGTAGAGCATCGACGTGAAGGCCCGCACGCCGAAGCCGCGCAGCACCTCCACCCGGCGCTGCTCCTCCATCCGGTAGGCGATCGGCCAGTGCCGGCCCACCAGCGGCCCGGCCGCGTCGAAGTACGCCCACACCTTGGACAGCACCTGCTGCGGCATGAAGTGGGTGTGGACGTCGACCAGGTGGTCCAGCCCGAGCGACTCCCGGAAGGCCGCCACCTCGCGCCGCTCGGCCTCCGCCCGCCGCTCCGCTTCGGCGCCGTCCGCTCCGGCTCCGCCCGGCTCCGCCTCGGCTCGCGGTATCCCGCCCACCTCGCTACCGCCCTCCGCGTCCGTCCGTCCGGCCTCCGACCGGGCCATGGTGCCACGCCGGTGATCGCCGCCGACCGCCGCCCGCGCGTCCCGGGCGTGCGGGCTGGCCCGGCGGTCACACTGAACGGACAAAAGGACCGTATCGCCCCTCACGAGGTGTCCATGACGTTCGGCCTGGCCCGTCGCCAACTGCGGCCGAGGGTGCCCGTGCGCCCGGGCGAGGGGCACCGCAAGGCCGAGAAGGACCGGCTGACCAGCCTGGAGGGGCTGGCCGCGCTGTCGCTCGACGCGCTCAGCTCGGTCGCGTACGGGCCGGAGGCGATCGTGCTGGTGCTGGTCACGGCCGGCACCGGGGCGATCGACGCGACGCTCCCGATCACGCTGGTGATCACCGCCCTGCTGGTGGTGCTGGTGGTCTCCTACGGCCAGGTGATCGCGGTGCACCCCGACGGCGGCGGCGCGTACGCCGTCGCCAAGAAGGACCTCGGGACGCGGGTCAGCCTGCTGGCGGCGGCGAGCCTCGTCGTCGACTACGTGCTGACCGTCGCGGTGAGCCTCGCCGCGGGCGCGGCCGCGCTCGCCTCCGCCTACCCCGCGCTCAACTCGCACCTGCTGGAGGTGTGCCTGCTCGGCCTGCTGCTGCTCACCGCGGTGAACCTGCGCGGGGTCGCCGAGAGCGCCCGGGTGCTGATGCTGCCCACCGCGCTGTTCGTGCTGGGCATCCTCGGTGTCGTGGTGATCGGGCTGCTGCGCGGCCACCCCGCGGCCGAGGTCGGCACCCACGAGCCGGTGCACGTCACCGAGACGCTCGGCATCCTGCTGCTGCTCAAGGCGTTCTCGGCGGGCTGCTCCGCGCTGACCGGCGTCGAGGCCATCGCCAACGGCGTGCCGACCTTCCGCACCCCGCGCGTGCGGCGCGCCCAGCGCACCGAGCTGATGCTCGGCGGGCTGCTCGGCCTGATGCTGGTCGGGCTGTCGGTGCTGATCCACCGCGACCACGTCGTCCCGCGCGGCGGCGTGACGGTGCTCGCCCAGCTCACCGCCGGGGCGTACGGCACCGGCTGGCCGTACATCGCCACCAACCTCGTGGTCACCCTCGTGCTCGCGCTCGCCGCGAACACCAGCTTCGGCGGGCTGCCGGTCCTGATGAGCCTGCTCGCCCGCGACCACCGGCTGCCGCACATCTTCGGGCTGCGCGCCGAACGCCCGGTCTACCGCTACGGCGTGCTCGCGCTCGCCGCGCTCGCGGCCGTGCTGCTCATCGCGGTCGACGCCGACACCCACAAGCTGCTGCCGCTCTTCGCGATCGGCGTGTTCATCGGCTTCTCGATCAGCCAGATCGGCCTGGTCCGGCACTGGGCCGGCGACCGGCCGCCGAAGTGGCTGCGCCGGGCCATGGTCAACGGCCTGGGCGCGGTGCTCACCACCATCGCCGGCGTGGTGCTGCTCAGCACCAAGTTCCTCGAAGGCGCCTGGGTGGTGGTGGTCGCGGTGCCGCTGCTGATGCTGCTCTTCAGCCGGGTGCAGCGCTACTACACCGAGGTCGGCAGGGAGCTCGGCCTCGGCCGTATCCCCGCACCGCCCGGGCGCGGCGGCATCGGGCTCGTCGTGGTGCCGGTCGGAGAGATCAGCGAGGTCGCCCGGTACGCCCTCACCGCTGCCCTCGCGTTGGGCGACGAGGTGGTCGCGGTGGCCGTGCACTCGAACCCGGAGCGGGCCGGGGCGCTGCGCGACGCCTGGGCGCGGTGGGAGCCCGGGGTGCGCCTGGACATCGTGGACAGCCCGCACCGCTCGCTGGTCGAGCCGGTGGTCGCCTACGTCAAACGGCTCGCGGCGGACGGCCGGCAGATCGCGGTCCTCATCCCCGAGGTGGAGCCGCGGCACCGTCGCTACCAGATCCTGCAGAACCAGCGCGGCATCCTGCTGGCCACGGTGCTACGGGCCCGTACCGACGTCGTCGTCTGCCTGCTGCCGTACCGCCTGAAGATCTGACGGAAGGTCAATTCACCTTCCGTGCCGCCGCGTCGATGCGCTGCCAGACGCGGTCGCGGGTGAAGGGCAGCTCGGTGAAGCGGATGCCGGTCGCGTCGCGCAGGGCGTTGGCCAGGGCGGGGGCGACCGGGTTGAACGGGCTCTCGCTCATCGACTTGGCGCCCAGCGGGCCGGTCGCGTCGGCGGTCCTGGTGAAGTGCACCTCGGTGCGCGGCACGTCGGCGTAGGCGGGCAGCCGGTAGCGGCGGAAGGTGGCGGTCTCGACCCGGCCGCTCCCGTCGACGCGGACGTTCTCGAAGAGGGTCGCGCCCAGCGCCTGGGCGACGCCGCCCTCGACCTGGCCGCGGCACTGCATCGGGTTCAGCACCTTCCCGGCGTCGGCGGCGTGCACGCTGCGCAGGACGCGGATCTCGCCGCTGCCGGGGTCGACGGCGATCCGGAAGTACTGCGCGTTGAAGGCCATCGAGCGCGGGGTGCCGCCGAAGTGGCCGTCCGCGGCGAGGGTGACGCCGACCGCCCGGGCCGCGGCGTGCACCTCCTCGAGGGGGAGCCGCAGCCCGGCGGCGTCGGCGAGCACCGCGTCCTCGGTGAGCCTGACCTGCGCGCGGGGCACCCGCAGCCGCGCGGCGGCGAAGTCCAGGACGGCGTCGGCCAGCGCCCGGGCGGCGCGCAGCGTGGCCTTGCCGGCGACCACCACGCCGGTGGAGCCGAAGGCGCCGGTGTCGTGGCCCACGACGTCGGTGTCGGACTGGCGGACGTTGATCCGGTCGACGGTGGTGCCGAGTTCGCCCGCCGCGACCTGGCGGTGGACGGTGGTGGTGCCGTTGCCGAACTCGGCTGTGCCGACGCTGAGTTCGTAGCCGCCGTCGGGGCGCAGCAGCATCCGCGCGTCGGCGAAGTGGCCGCCGGGCGGGCCGGTGGCGTTCATCGACAGGGCGCTGCCCTCGCCGACCAGCCAGCCGTCGGGGACCTGCTCCGTGCGGGGCTCCGCCTGCGCGCGGCGGACGATGTCCAGGCACTGGTCGAGGCCGTAGCCGCCGAGGCGCAGGTCCTCCTCCGGCTCGCTGACGGGGGTGACCAGCGGGTCGTCCGGGCCGATGACGGTGCGGGCCCTGAGCAGCAGCGGGTCCAGGCCGAGCCGGCGGGCCAGCTCGTCGAGCGCGGACTCCATCGCGAAGGTGACCTGGCCGAGGCCGTAGCCGCGGTAGGCGCCGGCCGGCACGGTGTGGGTGTAGACGCAGTAGCCGTCGGCCTTCTTGTTCGGGCAGCGGTAGACCGACAGCGACTCGTCGCAGCCGTGGAAGAGCACCGCCGGGCCGTGGTTGCCGTAGGCGCCGGTGTTCGCCACCACCCGCAGCTCCAGCGCGGTCAGGGTGCCGTCGCGGCGCGCGCCGGCCTTGACCCGGACGCTGAACGGGTGCCGGGTGGTCGCGCCGAAGAACTGCTCGGCCCGGGTGTACTCCAGCTTCACCGGCCGGCGCAGCCGCAGTACCGCCAGCGCCACCACGTCCTCGACGAGCATCTCCTGCTTGCCGCCGAAGCCGCCGCCGACCCGGCCGGCCACCACCCGCACCTGATCGGCCGGCAGGTCGTACAGCGCGCACAGCGCCCGGCGGGTCAGGAACGGGGTCTGCGAGCTGGTGCGTACGGTCAGCCGTCCGCCGTCGTCGATCCAGCCGACCGCGCCGTGCGTCTCCAGGCTGGCGTGCTGGACCCGGACGGTGCGGAAGGTCTCCTCGTAGACCTCGTCGGCCGCCGCGAACCCGGCCGCGACGTCGCCGACCTCGCCGTGCAGCTCGCCGACCACGTTCCGCCGCGGCCGGGCGATGCGCGCGGTGCGGGCGTCCTTGTCGTGGACCACCGGGGCGCCGGGCTCCATCGCCCGCTCCGGGTCGAGCACGGCGGGCAGCACCTGGTAGTCCACCTCGATCCGGCGGCAGCCCTCCTCGGCGGCGCCCTCGCTGTCCGCGACGACGGCCGCGACCCGCTGGCCGGCGTACCGGACGGTGTCGTCGAGCACCCGGGTGTCGTCCGGGTCGTCCTCGGGGTGCTCGTGGCGCGCGGTGGAGAAGTGCCGGTCGGGGGCGTCGTGGTGGGTGAACACCGCCTGCACGCCCGGAACTTGGAGCGCGGCGGAGGTGTCGATCGCGGTGATCCGGGCGTGCGCGTGCGGGGAGCGCAGCAGCTTCATGTGCAGCAGCCCCGGCACGTCGACGTCGAAGGTGTAGCGGGCGGTGCCGGTGACGACCTGCGGGCCGGCCGGCGCGGGCAGGTTGCGGCCGACCGCCTCGCCCGCCCCGGGCGCCTCGGCGTGCCGCACCCCGCGGATCGCGTCCTCGATCGCCCGGTAGCCGGTGCAGCGGCACAGGTTTCCCTTCAACGCCTGCGGCAGGTCGTCGAGTTGCTCCTCGTCCAGGGCGGCGGCGGTCATCAGGAACCCGGCGGTGCAGAAGCCGCACTGGAAGCCCTGGGCGTCGAGGAACCGCCGCTGTACGGGGTGGAGTTCGCCGTCGGCGCCGGCCAGGCCCTCCACGGTGGTGACCCGGCGGCCCTCGGCGCGCACCGCCGGGTAGAGGCAGCTGTGCACGGGCTCGCCGTCGACCTGCACGGTGCAGGCGCCGCAGTCGCCCGCGTCGCAGCCCTTCTTGACGCCGAACCAGCCCCGGTCCCGCAGATACGTGCGCAGGCACTGGCCCGGCCGCGGCTCCACGTCGAACGGCCGGCCGTTGACCTCGATCCGGTAACTCATCGCGCACCGGCCTCCGTCGCGTCTCCGCCGGGCCGTGCGGCCAGTTCCGCGCGGATCTCCTCCGCGAGCCGGTACGTCATGTGCCGCCGCCAGGCGGGCAGTCCGTGGATGTCGTCGAACCAGTCGCCGTCACCGATCGCCGCGTCCAGCGCGGCCCGCAGCCGGTCGGCGGACGGCGGCCCGGCGAAGGCCAGCCGGAACGGCCGTACGGTCGAGGCGGTCACGGTCAGTGCCCAGGTGCGGTGGGTGCGGCCCGTGTGATCCGTGCGCGCGGCCCGCTCGGCCCGCTCGGCCGGGTCCGGCGGTTCCTCGGTACCGACCAGCAGCACGCCGGAGCGGCCCAGCGCGTACAGGGACGCCTGGCGGAAGGCGGTGCGCGCGGACAGCGCGCGCGGCGGCAGCGTCACCGCGCGCAGCAACTCGCCCTCGGCGAGGTCGTTGAGCCCGGCGCCGGTGACGAAGTCCGCCACCCGCGAACCGCGTTGCCCGCCCGCCTGGTCGAGCAGCAGGCACACCCCGTCGAGCGCAGTGGTGAGCGAGATCATCGGGCCGGCCGGCAGGGCGTTGCAGAGGTTGCCGCCGACGGTGGCCACGTTCCAGACCTTGAACGAGGCGAGGAAGGCCCGGCAGCACTGCTCGATCAGCGGCGCGGCCGGGTGGGCGGCCGGGTCCAGGCTCCGCCCGAAGCGGGACAGCCGGGCGATCGTGCAGGTCGCCGCGATCTCCAGCGAGCCGTCGGGCAGGTGCCGCAGCGGCTCCCAGCCGGTACGGCTCAGGTCGTGCAGCCGGCGCAGGTGCGGCTGCGGTTCGGAGAACAGGTGGGTCCCGCCGGCGAGCCAGGCGTCGCCCGGCCGCCACGGGGAGGCGTGCCGGGCGTCCCGGATCTCCACCACGGTGTTCAGGTCCATGACTCAGTGAAGCAACCGCCCGCGGGGCGGACGACCGTTTCCCGGCGGGGAACCACCGCGTGTCGGAGTGGAGGGTCGCACAGGAGGTGGAAGGCGGTGGTGCGGACGCCATCCGCACGCCGAACGGCCGGTTCACGTCGGATGATGCGGTCATCACATCCGGTGCCGCGGCCCGCGGCGCCGCCCCCGTTCTCACCCCGTCCCGGCCGTCTCCAGCGACGCGGCCTCGGCGTCGGCGAGTTCGATCTCCGCGGCCACGTCGATGGTGCGGGCCAGCCACCAGTACAGCAGTCCCGACACGGGCAGCCCGATGAACAAGGAGATGTCCGCGCCGTTCAGCGCCTTCGCGGCGGGCCCGGTGAAGAGCGTGCCCACCGAGAAGAACGGCACCATCGCGCCGAAGCCCACCAGGTACGCGATGATCCCGCGCCAGCCCCAACGTCCGTATATGCCGTGCGGCTTGAAGATCTCCGCGATGGCGTAATGCCCGCGCCGCACCACGTAGTAGTCCATCAGGTTCACCGCGGTCCACGGGATGAACAGGTAGAGCACCAGCAGCAGGAAGTTGTTGAAGTTCGTCAGGAAGTGCGAGGTCGCGGCGAGCGCGCCGGCCAGCGACAGGGCCGCGGTGAAGGCGAGGGTCAGCAGCCGGGCGCTGATCGTCGGGCGGACCTTGCGGATCGAGTCGGCCGCGCTGATCAGCGTCAGCGAACCGCCGTACATGTTCAGCGCGGTGACCGAGACCAGGCCGAGCGCCGAGAAGACCAGCACCACCGCGCCGAAGCCGTCGAAGACCTTGTCGCCGGCCGCGTCGATCGAGGCGATCGTGTCGAAGTCCTGGCCCGCCCACGCGGCCAGCAGGGAGCCCAGCACCATCAGCCACGCGCCGCCGAGCGCGGAGCCGAAGTACGTCCAGTAGAAGGTCCTGCGCACGGTGACGCCAGGCGGCAGGTAGCGGGAGTAGTCGGACACGTAGATCGCCCAGCTGATCTGGTAGCCCGCCACCACCCCGAACTGCGCCAGGAACGGGGTCCACCTGAAGCCGCCGAGGTCGAACGACCCGGCCGGGTAGTGCAGCGTCACCAGCACCCCGACGGTGAAGACGCCGAAGACCGCCAGGAACACGTAGGTGAGGACCTGCTCGGCGCGGTGGATGACGTCGTAGCCGACGAGCGCGACCAGCAGGGCGAGCACGGTCACGCCGGCCACCCACCACTTCACCCCGCCGTGCGCGGTGCGGCTCATCGCCTGGCCGGCCAGGATGGTGTTGAAGACGTTGAACCCGGCGTACTGCACGTAGGCGAAGAGCCACACCAGCAGCGCGCCGACGTAGCCGAACTGCGGCCGGGACTGGATCATCTGCGGCAGCCCGAGCTGAGGCCCCTGCGCGGAGTGGAACGCCATGAAGAACGTGCCGAGCGCGGTGCCCAGCACGATGGAGATCAGTGACCAGATCAGGTTGCCGCCGCCGGTGATGCTGATCAGGCCGACGGCGAGGGTGGCGATCTGGGCGTTCGACATGAACCACAGCGGGCCCAGGTGCCAGAGCTTCCCGTGCCGTTCGCGCAGCGGCACGTAGTCGATGGAGCGGACTTCCAGACCCGGAACGCGCGGTTGCTCGGTGGTCGTCATGCCGCCTCCTGGGCCCCACGTGCCCCTTGGTTGGTGACCCTCTTTCCGCGGAGGGGGCCGCACAAACCAGGGGCGGGTGGGGGTACTTCCCAGTCGAGGCCCGGGGATCAGGGGCGCGGCTCGTCGTGGCCGAGGGGGTCGAGGTGGGCGTCGGTGGCGCCGTCGGAGGTGGTGGACTCGCTCAGCGCCCTGTGCTGCTCGTCGGAGGCGAGCAGGGCGCGGCCGGCGGCGGTGGCGTAGCGGAAGGCGTCGGCGCCCACGAGCAGCCGCAGCGGCGGGTCGGGGAGGGCGACGACGTCGAGGACGAGACGGGCGACCTTGGCCGGGTCGCTCGCCGCCGTCGCGGAGCCGCCGCTGTGCAGGGCGGCCATCGCCCCCACGGTCGGCTCGTACGCGGGCCGGACCGGGTCGACCCGCATCGAGGAGCCGGCCCACTCCGTGGACATCCCGCCCGGTTCGAGCACGGTGACCTTGATGCCGAGCGGCGCGACCTCGGCCGCCAGCACCGAGGAGAACCCGCCGACCGCCCACTTCGCGGACTGGTAGGCCGCCAGCCCCGGGGTGGCCAGCCGGCCGCCGACCGACGAGACCTGCACGATGTGCCCCGACCCCTGCTCGCGCAGTACCGGCAGCGCGGCCTGGGTGAGCCGGACCACGCCGAGGAGGTTGGTGTCGATCTGCGCGCGGAAGTCGTCGAAGGCGACGTCCTCCACGGCCCCGACGTTGGCGTACCCGGCGTTGTTGACCAGCACGTCGAGCCGGCCGAAGCGGTCCACGGCGGTGCGCACGGCGGCCCGGACCTGCGTGTCGTCGGTCACGTCCAGCGGGACGACGGCGATCTGCTCGCCGTAGCGCTCGGCGAGGTCGTCCAGCGATGCCGGCGTGCGTACGCCGGCCACCACGCGGTGCCCGGCCTCCGCGGCGGCCCGCACGATCTCCCGGCCCAGCCCGCGGGAGGCGCCGCTGACGAGGAAGACGGCGGACTGGTGCGAGGGGGCGTTCGCGTTCGAGGGGGTGGCGGACGGTGAGGGCATGGCGGGGCTCCGATCCGGGACGGGTTGCTGACTAACCGGTTGATTAGCAACTCCATCCGACTCCTCCACCCGCCCTTTGTCAACTATCTGGTTAGTAGATAGGCTGAGTGCCATGAACAGGGATGCCGAGGCGACCCGTCGCCGGCTGCTGCGCGCGGCGACCGAGGAGTTCGCCGCGTACGGCATCGCGGGCGCCCGGGTGGACCGGATCGCCGCCGCGGCGAAGAGCAACAAGGCGCAGATCTACCACTACTTCAGCAGCAAGGACGGCCTGTTCGACGCGGTCTTCGACGCCATGTGCCGCGAGACCGTGGACGCCGTGCCGATCGACCCGGCCGACCTGCCCGAGTACGCGGGCCGGCTCTTCGACTCGTACGAGGCGCGGCCGTGGGTGCAGCGCCTCGCGACCTGGTACCGGCTGGAGCGGTCCGGCACCGGCGCCCCGATCCCGGTGGTCATGCAGAGCAACGCCGCCAAGATCGAGGCGGTCGCGGGCGCGCAGCGCGACGGCCTGCTGCCCACCCGGTTCAGCGCGGAGGAACTGCTCGGCCTGGTGCTGCACCTGTCCGGCTTCTGGAGTTCCAACACCCCGGAGCTCGACGCCAGCCTGGCGGGGGGCGGGACGGCACGCCGGCGCAAGGTGGTCACCGACGCGGTGGCGGCGCTGATCGCGGGGTGAGGCTGCGGCGGTCGGCCCTTGTTGCGGCGGTCGACGGTGGCTGCGGCTGCGGCTGCGGCTGCGGCTGCGGGCGTACGAGGCGCACGGGGCGCGGGCGTACGAGGCGCGGGCGTACGAGGCGTACGGGGGCTCGGGTGGGGGCTCGCGCATGGCCTTTCGGCGGGCGGGAGTTGGGAACCGGCCACAGTCGTACTCGCGGGTAGATTTTCCGCCCGCCGTGCCTACGATGGCCGTATGACACTGACGGCGGCCCGGCACTGCAACAGCGCGCTCAACCCGTTGCACTCGCTGATCTACTTCGCGCCCGAGGCGGAGCGGGAGTTCACCGCGATCGGCCTGGAACCGGGCGGTATGGCATACCTCGCGAGCCGGTCGGCGGCCATGGGCGCCGTGGGCGCGGGCGTCGTGGCGGCCACCTTCTACAACTTCAACCCCGCGCTGATCGCCCGGCACATCCCCCGGGCGTGGCAGGCCGCCGCGCCGGCGGCCGTGCTGGACGCGCGGTGGCGGGCGGTGGAGGCCGCGCTGCGCCGGGTGCTCGGCGAGGACGCCGCCGACGACCCCGAGGTCGCCGAGGCCGCCGCGCTGGCGACGACCGCCACCGAGGCGTGCGCCGCCCCCGGCCGCCCGCTGTACGCCGCCCACGCCGATCTGGACGCGCCGAAGGCGCCGCAGCTGGCGTTGTGGCACTGCGCCGCGCTGCTGCGCGAGCACCGCGGCGACGGCCACATCGCCGCGCTGGCCGGCGCCGGACTCGACGGGATCGAGGCGCTGATCACCCATACCGCGACCGGCCAGGGCATGACCCGGGAGTTCGCGTGCGCCAGCCGCGGCTGGAGCCGGCAGGAGTGGACCGCCGGCTGCGAGCGGCTGCGCGAGCGCGGCCTGCTCGACGCCGACGACGCCCTCACCCCGGCGGGCACCGCGCTGCGCCACGACATCGAGGAGACCACCGACCGGCTGGCCGCCGACCCCTACCGCCACCTCGGCGAGACCGGCACGGCCCGGCTCACCGAGATCGGCGCCCGCCTGACCCGTACGGCCGTGGCGAACGGCGCCTTCCCGGCAGGCGTCTTCGCCACGAGGGGCTGACCCGTCACGCCGTCGGGCTGACCCGTCACGCCGTCGGGCCGGCCCCTCACGCCGTCCCGACGGCCGCGCGGCCGCTCAGCGGCTCGGCGCGGCCATGGCGGCGGGGCCGGCCCGGTTCCGCGCTCAGCCCTTGACGGAGCCGGAGTTGGCGCCGCGCACGAAGTGGCGCTGGAAGACGAAGAACAGGACGGCCACCGGGATCGTGGCGAGCAGGGCCGCGGTGAGCTTCAGCGGGTACTGGGTGCCGGCGCTGAGGCTGCCGGAGACGAACCGCGCCAGGCCGGTGGTCAGGGTCTCGTACTGGGGGGACTGGGTGGCCACGAGGAAGTGGGTGAACTCGTTCCAGGACGACTGGAAGGAGAGGATGGTCAGGGTGATCAGGGCCGGGCGGGCCATCGGCAGCACCACCGACCAGAAGGTGCGGAAGACCCCGGCGCCGTCGATCCGCGCGGCCTCCTCGACCTCCTTGGGCACGGACAGGAAGAACTGCCGCATGATGAACACCCCGGCGGCGTCGACCAGCAGGGGCACGATCATGCCCGCGTAGGTGTCGAACATGCCCAGCTGGTTGAGGACCAGGAACTTCGGGATGAGCAGCACCACGCCGGGCACCGACATCACCGTCAGCAGGCCGTTGAAGAGCAGGTTGCGGCCGCGGAAGTCCAGCCGGGCCAGCGCGTATCCGGCGAGGGAGTCGAAGAACACCCGGCCGCCGGTGATGAAGACGGTGACCAGCACGGAGTTGCCCAGCCAGCGGGTGAACGGGATCGACTCGCCCCCGCCGAACCCGAACAGCCGCCGGTAGGAGTCCAGCGTGAAGGGGTCGGGCAGCAGCGACAGCGGGTGGGCCGCCGCGTCGGGGTCGGTCTTGAACGACGTCACGAGCTGGATCACGAACGGCAGGACGTACACCACGCCCAGCAGCCCGGCCACGCCCAGCACCAGGACGGTGCTCACCGAGCGCCGCGGCCGCGGTGCGGCGCGCTCGGCGTGCTCGGCGTGCTCGGGGTTCCGGGCGTTCGCAGGACCCTCGGCGTGCTCGGGATTCCTTCGGATGATGCTCATCGGTTCCTCCCGAGGAGTCGGCGGACACGGCCCGGGTGCTCACCGCGCTCCCGCAGCAGCACCCGCTGCACCAGCGTCATCAGCATGATGATCGCCAGCAGGATGAACGCGATCGCGGCCGCGTGGCCGTAGTCGCTGTCCTGGAAACCGGAGGTGTACGACAGGTAGGCGGGCGTGAGGGTGGTGTTGCCGGGGGCGCCCTGGCTCATCACGTACACGGCGTCGAAGACCTGCCAGGTGCCGATCAGCCCGAGGGTGAGCACCAGGAAGATCACCGGGCGCAGCGCGGGCAGGGTGACGTGGCGCAGCGACTGCCAGCGGCTGGCGCCGTCCACCCGGGCCTGCTCCTCCAGTTCGGCGGGCACGTCCTGGAGCGCGGCGAGGAACATCAGCATGAAGGTGCCCGAGGTGGTCCACACCGCCAGCACGATGATCGTGCACATCGCGATGGACGGCCCGGCCAGCCAGTCCCACCAGGACAGCCCGAGCACGCTGTGCGCGGCGAGCGCGTGCACCGGCTTGTTCGGGTCGACCAGGCCGAGCCCGCCGAGCACCGTCCAGACCAGGCCGTGCGCGTCGGTGAACCACTTGGGCCCGGTGATGCCCACCCACTTCAGCAGCGCGTTGACCGCGCCGCTGCCCTGGAAGAGGAAGAGGAAGACGGTGGAGATCGCGATGGAGCTGGTGACGGACGGGAAGAAGAACGCCGTGCGCAGCGGCCCCTTGCGCTTGAGCCGGCGGCTGTTGACCGCCAGCGCCAGGCCCAGTGCCAGCACGGTCTGGAGCGGCACCACCAGCACCACGTAGTAGAGGTTGTTGCGCAGCGAGATCATGAAGAGCTGGTGGTTGAGCCCGCCGCTGCTGCCGAACAGGTCGGTGTAGTTGCGTACGCCGACGAAGTCGGCCGCCGAGCTGAACGGGTTGGACTGGCCGTCCCAGTGCAGCAGGCTGACCCACAGCGCCATCAGGATCGGGAGCAGCAGGAACAGCCCGAGCACGATCACCATCGGGCTGACGAACAGCCAGCCCCAGCGGCCGTGTCGCCGGCTCATGAGGCTGCCCCGGGTCCGGCCGGCCTTCCCCGCCTTCCCGGCCGGCGCCTTCCCTGCTCCCGGTCCGGCCGGTTCCTTCTCGCCGCCCGGTCCGTTCGGCCCCGTCCGGCGAACCGCGGGCAGTGCGACGGCTGCCGCGCCGCCCTGCTGCTCCTTGCGCATGTTCCTTCCCTTCACACTGCCCGCTGATCGGGTGCTGCCGGTCGATCGGACCGTTCGATGCCGCCTACGGCCGGCTGCCGCCGGCGTCGGGGATCAGCCGCCCGACTTGAGCGCCGCCGTGCCGTTCTTCTGCAGGCTGGACAGGATCGTCTTCGGGTCGGCGGTGGCCAGCCCGCTCAGATCGGTGTCGAACTGCGCGAGCACCTTCGAGAACCCGGGGATCGTCACCGGCCCCTGCCCGTAGGACGCGCCGTCGGCGAACGCCTTGTTCGCGGGGTACTTCTCGCTGTACGCGGCCAGGGCGCTGGTCCGGGAGGGCAGCACGCCGTAGGCGCCGGCGAAGGACAGCTCCTGCGGCACGGCGGTGAACGCCTTCACCAGGTCGACCGCCGCGTCGTGGTGGGCGCTCTTGTTGGCGACGCCCCAGCAGGTGCTGAACGACAGCGTGCCCTTGCCCGCCGGGCCGTCAGGCAGCGACAGCACCTTGTACCCGACCTTCGGGTAGTCCGACTGCATCGCGCCGGTCAGCCAGTTGCCCTCGATGGTCATCGCGGCCTTCTGGGTGCCCAGCGCCTCGCCGCCCCAGCCGGTGTCGACCTGCTTGGGGAACTTCAGCGCACCTTCCTTCAGCAGCTTCTTGACGTACGTCAGTGCCTCGACGTTCGCGGCGCTGTCGGCGGTCATCGCGGTCTGCCCGGGGTTGGTGATCCAGCCGCCGGCCTGCTTCATGAAGACGCCCAGCTCGTTGTAGGACGCGTCCACCACCAGCCCGGTCGTCTTGGAGCTGGTGAGCTTCTTCGCGACCTTCTCCAGCTGCGGCCAGGTGGTGGGGTAGTCGGCCGCGGTCAGGCCGGCCTTCTTCCACATGTCCGTGTTGATCGCCAGCGCCAGCGTCGAGGTGTCCTTGGGCGCGCAGACGAACTTGCCGTTGTAGGAGAAGGACTTCCGCAGCGAGTCGGAGAAGTCGTCCTGGTACGAGAGCTGGTCGCCGTACGGGTACAGCGAGTTGCCCTTGGCGTAGTTGGCGAAGGTGTTGGAGCCGACGTAGAAGACGTCCGGCGGCTTGCCGCCCGCCAGGGCCTGGCCGAGCTGCTGGTCGAGGTTCTGCGCCGGGGTCACCGTGACGGTGTTGCCGGTCTTCTTCGCCCAGGCGGCGGCCGCCGCCTTCACGGCGTTGGTCTCGGCGTCACCGGACGAGCCGATCATCACCGTGAGGTGCTGCTTACCTCCGCTGTCCTGCTTGCTGCTGGAGTCGCTGCCGAAATTCGACGAGCAACCGGCCAGCAGGAGGGCGCCGCACAAGGCGGCGGGGGCGGCTCTGCGTACGTTCATCATCTCTCCGAGGCTGTACGGATAGCGGTGTGCGGGTGCGAAAGCGAAAGCGGGTGGGGGCCCGGCCCGGGGGCGGGGCCGGGGGTCATTCGGGGGACGGGTGCGCGTCCGGGCGGGGGTCCGGGTGCGCGTCCGGGCGGGGGGCCGGGTGCGGCTCCGGCCGCTCTGGCAGCTCCGACCGCTCGCCCGGGTGCGGCGCGGAACTCTCCCGGGCCACCAGTTCCGGTGCGAGCAGAAGCTGTTGCGGATCGGCCCGCGGGTTCTCGATCCGGTTCACCAGCAGCCGGGTGCAGGCCCGGCCGACCTCCTCCAGTGGCTGGTGCAGGCTGCTCAGGCTCGGCGAGAGCAGCGCGGCGGCCGGCGAGTCGTCGAAGCCGACCACGGCCACGTCGGTGCCGGGGGTACGGCCGCGCTCGCGCAGCGCCCGGTAGACACCCAGCGCGAGGGTGTCGCTGACCGCGACCACGGCGGTGACGCCGTTGCCGTTGTCCAGCAGCGGGGCCACGGCCTCCTGGGCCGCCTTCGCGTCGTCCTCGGCGAACCGCCGCAGGCCGCGTACCGGCAGGTCGTGCCGTTCCATCGCCTCGCGCCAGCCGCGGGCCCGGTCGTCGCCGACGCCGGAACCGCGCGGCCAGCCGAGCAGGCCGATCCGGCGGTGCCCGGCGGCGACCAGGTGGTCCACCGCCTCGGACGTGCCGTGCGCGCCGTCGACGTCGACCCAGTCGCCGGCGTCACGGGCGGCCCAGGAGCGGCCGAACGCCACGTACGGGATCTCCCACTTGGCCAGCCAGCCCGGCCGGCGGTCGCCCCGGTGGGTGTTGCTGAGCACGAACGCGTCCACCGAGTGGTCGCGCACGAGCTGGTCGTAGCGCTCCTGCTCGTCCTCGGTACCGAACGGCGCGGCGAAGAGCAGCACCCGGTAACCGGCCCGGTCGGCCGAGTCCGACAGCGCGTGCAGGAAGCGGTCGGCCACGAACGTGGAGATGGTCGGCGGGGTCGGGGCGAGGCCGTAGCCGATCAGCCGGCTGGAGCGGGTGCGCAGCGAGCGGGCGGCCTGGCTCGGCCGGTAGTCGAGGTCCGCGATCGCCCGGCGGACCCGCTCCAGGGTCTCGCCGGCCAGCAGGCCGGGGGAGTTCAGCGCATTGGAAACGGTCTGCGCCGACACCCCGGCCCGCTGCGCCACCATGGCCAGCGTTACCGGCTTGCCCCCGTTGCCACCTGCGGCTTTGCCACGCGCCACCTACGGCCTCCCTCGTTCTCCGAAGTCCCCGCGGCACCACGTTACCGACGCAGCGCTGCGTTTGATGGAACGATAAAATCCCCTTCAGGTGCTGGTTGGCAAGGGGTAAGGTGCTATTTGATCGATCCAAACGATGATCAACGCATCGGTCCCACCATCGACCAACCGTCGTCACGACGAGAGGCACAGCACCGTGAACATGGCTGTCCAGGGGCGCTCCGCCGCCGAACCCCCGTCTTCCGCGGGTGCAGCAGAAGGGCTCCAGCCGTTCCTGCACGACGCCTGTACGACCGTGTACGCGCCGAGCCTGGCGCTCTCCCGTCGCAGCGGTGATCTGGCCGGCGGCGCGGACGGCTTCTTCCACGGTGACCGGCGCGCGCTGTCCCGCCTCGAGGTGCGCTTCGAGACGGACGCGGACGGGGGCGGGGACGCCGGTACGGATGGGGACGCGGGCGCCGTGCCGGTGCTGCTGGCGCCGCTCGGGCACACGCTGCGGGCGGCCGACGAGACCGGCTACCGCGCGGTGCTGCGCGGTGTGGGCGAGGTCACGGCCGACCCGGCGGTCACGCTCCATCGGGTCCGACGCTTGACGCCCGGCCGGTTGCGGGAGACGCTGCGGATCACGAACTCCGGTGCCCTGCACGTCTCACTGACCATGGTGGTGGCCGCGGGCACCGACCTGGCGCGGATGGACGACGTCAAGAGCGGCCGCTTCCCGCGGCCCTGGCCCGCGGCGGCGGCCTCCGCCGAGCACTTCGGACCCCACGACCCCGGTGGCCGCGGCGACTCCGGCACGTCCGGCGGCACCGGCGCACCTGACAGCGTCGAGACCGCCGCGGACGACGCGGACGCCGCGGCCACCGGTCTGATCTGGCAGGACGAGGACGGGCTGCGGGTGGTGCTTCGCCCGCTCACGGGCCCCGCCGGAGCCGGAGCCGGAGCCGGAGCCGACGCCGACGCCGACGCCGACGGCACCGACCCGGACCCGGGTGCCGCGCCGGCCACCCTCGCCGGCGCCCCGGCCGTCCGCCCCGAGGACGGCGAGCTGCGCTACCGCGTCGCGCTCGCCCCCGGCGCCTCCTGGCAGGCCGTACTCGAATGCACCGTGTACGACCCGCTGCCCGCGCCCTTCCCGGCCCCCGCCCCCGGCAGCGTGGACTGGCCCCACCCCCGGCTCGCCTCCGCCGACCAGCGGCTGGACCGGCTCGTGGCGCGCTCGGTCGGCGACCTGGAACGGCTGCTGCTCACCGACCCCGACCACCCCGGCGACACCTTCCTCGCCGCCGGCTCCCCCTGGTTCCTCACCCTCTTCGGGCGCGACTCGCTCTGGGCCGCCCGCATGCTGCTGCCGCTCGGCACCGAGCTGGCCGCGGGCACCCTGCGCACCCTGGCCCGCCGCCAGGGCACCCGCGTCGACCCGCACACCGAGGAGCAGCCCGGCAAGATCCTGCACGAGGTGCGCCGCGAGCCGCTGCGGCTGGCCGACTCCCGCGCGCTGCCCGCCGTCTACTACGGCACCGTGGACGCCACCCCGCTGTGGATCACGCTGCTGCACGACGCGTGGCGCTGGGGCATGCCCGCCGCCGAGGTCGCCGAGCTGCTGCCGCACGCCGAGGCCGGGCTGGAGTGGCTGGCCCGCTACGGCGACGCGGACGGCGACGGCCTGCTGGAGTACGTCGACAGCACCGGCAGCGGCCTGGCCAACCAGGGCTGGAAGGACTCCGGCGACTCCATCCGCTGGCGCGACGGACGGCTCGCCGCGCCGCCCATCGCCCTGTGCGAGGTCCAGGCGTACGCCTACGAGGCCGCCCTCGCCGGCGCCGCCCTGCTGCGCGCCTTCGACCGGCCCGGCGCGGACCGCTGGGAGGAGTGGGCGGCCACCGTCCGGCGCCGCTTCCGGGAGAGCTTCTGGGTCTCCGACGCGCTCGGCAGCTACCCGGCGGTCGCGCTCGACGTGGACAAGCGCCCGGTCGACTCCGCCACCTCCGCCTTCGGGCACCTGCTCGGCACCGGGCTGCTGGACCACGAGGAGAGCGCGCTGCTCGCCGACCGGCTGGCCGGGCCCGACCTCGACTGCGGCTTCGGAGTGCGCACCCTCAGCAGCCGCAACGCCGGCTTCAACCCGCTTGGCTACCACGTCGGTTCGGTGTGGCCACACGACACGGCGATAGCGGTGCACGGCCTGGTCAGGGCCGGCTTCCCGGCCCAGGCGGTACCGCTGGCCAAGGGCATCGTCGCCGCCTCGGTCGGCTTCGAGGCCCGCCTGCCCGAGCTGTACGGCGGGCACGGCAGCGGCTACGACGAGGCCCCCGCCCCCTACCCCGCCGCCTGCCGCCCCCAGGCGTGGTCGGCCGCCGCCGGCGTGCTGCTGCTCCAGGCCGCGCTCGGGCTGTCGGCCGATGTGCCCGGCGGCCGGCTGCGGATCGACCCCGCCGCCGCCGGTGCGTTCGGCCCGCTGCACGTCAGCGGACTGCGGGTGGCCGGCGCCCCGCTCTCGGTACGGCTCGACGCCGACGGGCGCGCCGAGGTCACCGCCCCGGACAGCCTCACGCTGGAAGGCGCCCACCGGGCGGCTCCCCGGTCCTGACGCCCTGCCGCACCCCGACCCCGCCCCACGGAGGAGGACAGCCCCGTGCCCGAGACCGATCTGCCGCTCGACGAACTGCGCCGCTACCTGCCGGACCGTCAGGAGCCGCCGGACTTCGACGCGTTCTGGGCCACCACGCTCGCCGAGGCCCGCAGCCACGACCGCCCGGCCGAGTTCACGCCGTACGACGCCCGGCTGAGCGAGGTGCGCGTCTACGACGTGCGCTTCCCCGGGTACGGCGGCGACCCGGTGGCCGGCTGGCTGCTGGTGCCCGCTGCCGCCCGCACGCCCCGCCCCTGCGTCGTCGGCTACCTCGGCTACGGCGGCGGGCGCGGCTTTCCGTACGAGTGGCTGACCTGGCCCGCCGCCGGCTACGTCCACCTGCTGATGGACACCCGCGGGCAGGGCGGCTCGCTCCAGCCCGGCGCGACCGGCGACCCGCACGGCAGCGCCGGCTCCTCCTCACCCGGCATGGTCACCCGCGGCATCCAGCGCCCGGAGGACTACTACTACCGCCGGGTGTTCACCGACGCGGTCCGCGCCGTGGACGCCGCGCGCGCCCACCCGGCGGTCGACCGGGAACGGGTCGTGGTGGCCGGCGGCAGCCAGGGCGGCGGCATCGCGCTCGCGGCCGCCGCACTGGCCGACGGGGTACGGGCCGCCGTCATCGACCAGCCGTCGCTGTGCCACTACCGGCGGGCGCTGTCCGTCGTGGAGGGCAACGCCTACCGCGAGATCTGGACCTATCTGCGCACCCACCGTGACCAGGTGGAGCAGGTCTTCGACACCCTGTCCTACTTCGACGGCGTCAACTTCGCCGCCCGCGCCACCGCGCCCGCGCTCTTCGCGGTCGGCCTGATGGACGACATCTGCCCTCCCTCGACGGTCTTCGCCGCCCACAACCACTACGCGGGGCCGAAGGACATCCGGGTCTGGCCGTACAACCGTCACGAAGGCGGCGGGCAGCACCAGGTGGTCCACCAGCTCGACTTTCTGCGGTCGGTGCTGGGCGAGGTCGGCTGACCCAGGCGCCAGGCGCCAGGCGCCAGGCGGTCGCGCCGCCCGGCGGAGGGGTCAGTCCGCCGCCGGGCAGATGCCGGAGCGGGGCGGCCGCAGTCGTATGAGGAAGCGGGTCACGGCTGCCGCCACGCAGCCGTGGGAGGTGTCCACGCCGTGGCCCGCCGCGTCCACGGTGACCATCGCCGCGCGGTGGCCGAAGGCGCGGAGGGTCTGGCGCGCGGCGGCGGGGCCGGCGCCGAGCAGGCACCCCGCGGCGAGTAACAGGGCGAGAGCGCCGGCCGTGCGCCCCCGCGGGCGGCGCGCCCGCAGCGGGGCAGCCGGAGAGTGCACCGTCGGAGAGGCCGTCGGGGAGGTCATCGCGCCACCGCCGTCTGCACGCGGCCCAGCAGCACCAGGCGCTGCACGCTGAGCACGATCCCGAAGTAGAGCAGGACGCTGGCCGAGCCGAGGCCCGAGCTGATCACGTCGTCGATCAGCAGGTGGAGCCCTATGCCGACGATCCAGAGCACCGCGGTGAGCGGGCCGCCCTTGCGGAAGGTCTGGCCGCCCTCCTGCCACACGGTGAGGGTGAAACCGCGGACGGCGGCGAGCGCCACCCCGATCGCCAGGCTCAGCGCCAGCAGCGAGACGTCCCGGCCGGACAGGCTGTGCTTCGAGGTGAAGGAGACGGTCTCGATCACGCCCACCACGATCAGGACGAAGCCGAGCCGGGACCTCTCGCGCACCGGGCGCGTGGACAGCTGCCGGCTCAGCAGCCAGACCAGGACCACCACGGCGACGGCCACATTGATCAGACCGTTGGAACCCACGGGGCAACCCGCCCTTCGACAGTCAGCGGAAGGAGAACGCCTTCCATGCTGCCGATTCGCCCCCGCGAACGGACCAACCCACGGGTTGAACCTGGCTGAACCCGGGTGGAGATCCGCGTTCCACCCCCGGGTGGAGAGAACGGCTCGGGCTACGTCCGCGCCTGTGCCACCGCGGCACGGTGGCGGGCCTGGCGCCGGGCCTGCCACAGGCAGGACGCCACGACCACGACCGGCCACACCGCCTGCACCGAGGTCACGACGCGCTCGGCGACACCCGCCGCGCCGTCGCTCTCCACCTCGAACAGGAACCAGGCCGCCCCCACCCACATCAGCGCGCTGACCACCACCGACGGCACGAACCGCAGACCCCATGGCGCGCGCCGGCCGCGGCGGGTGGCGAAGACCGGCCACAGCGCCAGAAGGGTGAATCCGACGCCGACCACGGCACCGTGCGACATCGAGCCGCCGGTGCGCGGCGCGGGGAACACCGTCAGCAGGATCGCCGCCACCCCGCCGCCGGCCAGACAGAGCCGTCCGGAGAGTTTGGCGGCGCGCAACCCCCACGCGGTCGCCATGTAGCAGGTTCCGACGGCGATCAGCGTGCCGGTCAGCACCAGGTATCCGCGATGGTTACCGGCGGCGAGCACGCTGATCGTCTGCGTGACAGGGTTGTATCCCGGCTCTTCCAGGAGCGTGGCCGTGGTGAATCCCACGACCAGCAGAACAGGGGCACAGCTCGACGAGATCAGCGCCCACCAAGCCACAAGTCGCATTAGTCCATGATAAAACCGTCACATCGCACGCGCGCATCCTGCGAGTTCCTCGCGGTGCCGGATCGAACGTTTCCAGCCGCGCCGCACGCGCGTTCGCCGCGCATGTGGCGAGCGGCCCCGCGCCCTCCTGACGTGGCACCGTCCGCCCTCCCGACGTGCGGCATGCACGTTCCGCGAACGCGGCCCCCCTCCGTCCTCCCGGCGCGCGCCCGTCCGTCCTCCCGGCGCGCACCCGGCGCTCCCCCGTATACGGACCGACCCTCCGCCGCGGGGCGAAAAGCCGCGCATGCACGGCCTTTCCGGGACATCCGGCGGCGGTCGTCGTGACGATCTCGAAGAGTTTCTGGTGAAGCGTCAGTCGGCCGCATATTCTCCGGGTGCCACTGGCGGCCGGGAGAGGCCGCCACGTTCGTCACGGGAGACTGCATGGCCGTCCACGAGCACGAGGTCGATCGGCGCACGCTGTTCAAGGTCGGCCTGGGAGGGGCCGTGGCCGCCGTCGTCGGCACCGAACTGGCCTTCCCCGGCGCCGCGCACGCCGCGGGCGCCGCGCCCGAGACGCCCTCGGCGGAGTTCCCCTGGATCATCGACTGCGACACCTGGGGCGCCCGCCCGCCGTCGAGCCCGATCCAGATCACCGGCAACGCCACCAACAAGATCATCCTGCACCACATGGCGTTCCCGAACGTGACCGACTACTCGCGTGACCACGCGATCCAGTTGGCCAAGGACTGCCAGAACCTGCACATGGACACCAACGGCTGGGCGGACACCGGCCAGCACTTCACCGTCAGCCGCGGCGGATACGTGCTGGAGGGCCGGCACCAGAGCCTCTCGACGCTGGAGACCGGCGAGCACCAGGTGATCGCCGCGCACTGCCCGGGCGAGAACGGCAACGCGATCGGCATCGAGAACGAGGGCACGTACATCACCGAGACCCCGCCCGAGGCGCTGCTGGACTCGCTGGTGGAGCTGTGCGTCGCGGTGTGCCGGCAGTTCGGCCTGAACGCCTGGGACATCTTCGGGCACTGGGACTTCTACACCACGGACTGCCCCGGCATCGCGTTCTACGCGCAGTTCCCGATGGTCCGCAGGCGCGTCCTGGAGGCGATGCACACCCCGCACGCGCAGATCCCGGCCCGCCGCTGGCCGGACATCTGGCGGTTCGTCGACGGACCGGTGGTCGAGGTCGCGCAGTACCTCCTCGACAACGCCGGCTACGCCCTGGCCACCGACGGCAACTTCGGCCTCGACATGAACGACGCGGTCGCGGACTTCCAGACCACGCACGGCATACCGGTCACCGCGGACTGCACCTTCGACGCCACCACCTGGGAGGCACTCGCCCCTCGCCTCGACAAGCACGCCACCGGACTCCCCGTCAGCGCGCTCCAGTTGATGCTGAGCCGCAAGGGCTACGGCGACGTCACCGTCAGCGGCGCCTACGACCACGCGACGATGAAGGCCGTGCAGGGCATGCAGCGCCTGCACGGCCTCACCCCCGACGGCAAGGTGGACCTGAGCACGTGGTGCGCCGTCGTCGGCGGCTCGGTGCGCGAGGCGTTCGACTGCTAACGCCCGGCTGACCGGCCGGCCATGGCGCCCGCACCGGCCCCCGCGCCCGCGCCCGCACCGGCCCCCGCGCCCGCACCCGCGCCTGCCCCCGTACCCGCGCCCGCTGCCGCTCCCGGCAGCGGCGCGGGGCGGAAGAGGCCGCCGCGGGCACTGTTCGCGGCGGTCCGGGCGGCGACGGTGAGCCAGGCGGCGACGAGGAGGACGTAGAGCGCGACCGCCGCCGTCTTCAGGGGCGTCGAACCGAGGTGGACGGCGAGCGCGCTGGTGCCGGTGACGCAGGTGCCGACCGGGAAGGTGAAGCTCCACCAGGTCAGCGAGAAGGGCAGGCCGGTGCGGAAGGTGCGCACCGTGACGCTCGCGGCCAGCGCGAGCCACATCATGGCGAAGCCCCAGGTGGGGACGCCGTAGAGGAAGCCGAACGCCTCCGCCGCGCCGGCGTACGGGCGGGGCAGGGCGAGGTGCGCGACGTTGCCGAGCAGGTTGGCGGCGGTGACGGACTGGCCGAGCGGGCCGAGCACGATCCACAGGGTGGGGACCATGGCGGCCGGGCCGACCGAGTGGTGGACCAGCCGCCCCCAGATCTGGGTGATGATCACCACGCTCGCGAAGAGGCTGATGCCGAACATCGCGTAACAGCCCAGCAGCAGCGTCAACCGGCCCTGGCCGGGCGCGAGGTGGGGGACGAGCGCCGCGCCGGTGGCGGCCGAGACCATGGGCGGCACCACCGGCATCAGCCAGCCGCCGAACGCGGAGTCGGCGGACGCCTTGCCGCCGGTCATCACCCGGTACGGAATCCACACCGCGGTGACCAGCCCGAGCGCGGTGCCCGCGGACCACAGCACGACGTCGACGACGACGGCCGTGTGCAGCCCGATCCAGTCCTGCCCGAGGGAGAGCGTGCCCGCGCCCACGGTGAGCAGCGCCATCGGCGGGGCGCCCCAGAAGTACGCCATCACCGGGTGGTAGGCGTGCCCCCTGGCCTGCTCGCGGTGCCGGGTCCAGTGCACGGCCCAGGCCGCGGTGAGCGCCACCAGCAGGAACGCGGCGAGCGCCCAGACGACGGTGGCGGCCGTCCGCAGCCCCGGCGCGTGCACCGGCAGCGTCGCCGCCGCGTTCGCGGTGATGCCGGTGCCCATGACCGAGGCGTACCAGTTCGGGCCGAGGTGCCGGAACAGGTCGGACGGGTGGTCGAGTTCGCGCAGCAGGCCCCAGGGAAGGCGGTGCGCCGGCCGGGGTCCGCCGGATCGCGGCGATGCGGCGAGCGAGGTGGTCATGTCCCCACCTTCGGGCCGGGCCGGGACCGCCGGTAGGGAGCAATACGGCATGGCGCCATAGACTCGACTTATGCCTTTGACCAGCCGGGTGAGCGACCTGGGCCCGTTCGACCTGCTGCTGTCCGTGGCGCGCCTGGGCAGCCTGGGCGCCGCGGCGCGCGAGCACGGCATCAGCCAGCCCGCGGCCAGCTCCCGGATCAGGTACCTGGAGCGGCGTACGGGGGTCACGCTGCTGGAGCGCTCGCCGCAGGGCTCGCGGCTGACCGCGCAGGGCTCGCTGGTCGCCGACTGGGCGCGTACGGCGCTCGACGCGGCCGCCGCGCTGGAGGCCGGCCTCACCTCGCTGCACCTCAGCGCCGAGGCGCGGCTGCCGGTGGCCGCGAGCATGACGATCGCCGAGTACCTGCTGCCGCACTGGCTGGTGCGTTTCCACGCGGCGGTCGAGGGCACCGCTGTCGCGCTGACCACCGGGAACTCCGACGAGGTGGCCGCGGCCGTGCTGAGCGGCGCCGCGGTGATCGGGTTCGTGGAGGGCCCGGCGGTTCCGCGCGGGATCACCGCGGACCCGGTCGGGCGGGACGAGCTGACCGTGATCGTGCACCCGGAGCACCCGTGGGCCCGCCGCCGGCCGCCGGCCGCCGTCACCCCGGACGAGCTGGCCGCGACCTCCCTGGTCAGCCGCGAGCACGGTTCCGGAACCCGGCTCTACCTGGAGCGCGCGCTGCGGGCCAGGACCTCCCGCCCGCTGGCCGCGCCGGTCATCGAGGTCTCGTCCACCACCGCGATCAAGACGGCGGTGGCCGAGGGGGTGGCGCCGGCCGTGCTCAGCTCGCTCGCGGTCGAGCGGGACCTCGCGGCCGGCACCGTCGTCGCGGTTCCGGTCGACGGGCTCGACCTGACCCGCACGCTGCGGGTGGTGCACCGCACCGGCCAGGAGTTCTCCGGCGCCGCCCGCGAACTCGCCGCCATCGCCCGCCGCTGGGCGCCCCCGGCGCCGCGCTGAGGGCTCGGCCGTGCGCGCGGTTCGGCCGCGTCGAGGGCTCGGCCGTGCACACGGTTCGGCCGCGTCGAGGGCTCAGTCGTGCGCGCCCGCGACCGAGGGGAGGCCGTCGGCGACGGTTCCCCCTTCGGAGGTCCACACCGCCTCCATGTCCTGGTCGGTGGACGCGGCGGCGTCCGGGCCTTCCGTCCCGTGGCCCTCCTCTGCCATCAACTGGCTCGCCGTCATGGGCCGTTGCGGGTCGGAGGTGGCCGCCATCAGCCGGTCGGCCGTGTCGGGGTCGGTCTCCGGGGGGATCACCAGGAGGTCCCAGCGGCCCACCTGGTAGGAGAGCAACATCACGCTGTGCGGGTCCTGTTGCTCCGCGAACCAGCCGACCTTCACCACGTGCCCCGGCACCGGGACCTTGTGCGGGACGACCGGCCAGTAGGTCGGGTTGACGGTGACCCGGGTGATCCGGTCCCATCGCGCGTCGAGGGCCTCGATCAGCCCGGGGAGTTCCGCGGTCAGGTCGCGGGAGTACGGCCACCAGGCGCCGTCGAGCAGGGCGCGGGCGGAGCCGGGCCGGGCCAGTGCCAGGCGCAGCGCGGGACCCGCGGACCGCTCGGCGGTCGGCCGGTCGGAGGCCGGGCCGGAAGCGGCCGGGTCGGGAGTCGTCGTGCCGTCGTGGGAGTTCCGCATGGTCGGAGTGAGCGTGTGCATGGCGCGAACCTTGGTCCGGGACGGTGCTGGACCGGTCCCGGCGTCGTCGATCGCCGAAAACGACACAAGCGTGGTCGCCCGTGCGCGAAATACCCTCGGTGGCTCAACCCTACTCTTCGGCCGGTCCGGGAGCCGGTGCCGTCACGCAGCCGCTGTCATGCAGCCGGCCGTCACGCAGCCGCCGTCATACGGCCGCCGTCACGCGGCGCGCGCGGCCGGTCCGGGCACGGGGACCGCGGCGGGCTCGTCGAGAAGGAGGGCGGCCGACCCGGTCAGCGCGAACACCCGCGCCACCGCGGGCGCCGGGTGGTGCAAGCGCAGCACCCCGCCTGCCTCGGTGGTGCGCAGCGCGACGGCCAGGAAGGCGTTGATGCCGCTGCAGTCGCAGAAGCTGACGGCGGTGAGGTCGACGTCGATGGTGCGTATGCCGTCGAGCAGGCACCGTCCCAGGGTTTCGCGTATCAGCGGTGCCGAGTCGAGGTCCACCTCGCCGGTGAGCGTGATCATCGCGCGGTTCTCCGTGTCGTGGCGGTGGGCGTGGAGCGCGTGCGGCAGGGACATGATGTGCCTCGGTTCACGGGACCGCCCCGGGCTGTCCGGGTGCGGTCGTACGTCGGCAGGCGGCGGAGGGGCGAGGTGCCGTTCCGGCGGCTCGTGGGCGACGGACGTCGGGTCGGCGGGGAAGCGCGGGTTCCTCGGAAGGGTGTGGCGCCGGCGGACCGGAGGACCGGTGCGCGTCGACGGGCATCCGTACGCGGAACACGTACGGGAGGGCGTTCGCCGCCGGGCTCCAGGACGCCGTAGAAGCAGCATAGCCCGTGTGGCGCAAGCCGGCGTGGTGGCGTCCGGCGGGCGCCGGCGGCCTACGGCGGGCGTTCGCGGTGCGCGACAGGCGTCGGCGGCGCATGGCGTGCGGCGTATGGCGGGCCCGGCGCACGGCCCGTGCCGTCAGTCCAACGTCGCCAGGTGGTCGGCCGTCCCGCCGCGCCACTCGATGAGCAGGATCGTCGCGTCGTCGGTGGTGACTCCGCCGCGGGCCTGCTTGAGCGTGTGCGAGAGGTCCTGCACCATCGGCCGGACCCGGTGGTGCCGCAGGCTCACCTCGGAGATCACCGAGGTGAGCTGGTCGAGTCCGAACTCCTTCCCGCCCGAGCGGTGTTCCTCGACGAGACCGTCGGTGAAGCACAGCACGCGGTCGCCCTTGCGCAGCGTCTGCTCGCTGACCACGGGTTCCTGGCCGCCGAAGCCCACCGGGAGCGTGGTGGTGCCGTGCAACTGCCGGATGTCGTCGTGGCCGCGGATCAGCAGCGGCCACGGATGGCCGGCGTTGACCCACCGCAGCCGTCCGGTCCTGACGTCGAGCTGCATCATCTGGGCCGTGACGAACTGCTCGGGCCCGAACTGCGCGGCGATCACCTCGTCCATGTAGGCGTAGATCCCGGACAGGCCGACGCCGCTCCGGCGGGAGTGCCGGTAGGCGCCGATCGCGGCGGTGGCCATCACGGCGGCGCTCAGTCCGTGCCCCATCGCGTCGATCATGGCGACGTGCAGGACGTCCTCGTTGAGGGCGTAGTCGAAGCTGTCGCCCGCGACGTCGTAGGCGGGTTCGAGGATGCCCGCCAGCTCGACCTGGGGCACCGCCATGCGCAGCGGCGGCAGCAGGGACCACTGGATCTCGGCGGCCACGCTCATCGGGGCCCGGCGCCGGGTCAGGGTGAAGACGTCGGTGTAGCTGTCCTTGGTCACCACCATGTCGGCGACCAGGCCCGCCAGCCGGCGCAGCAGCCGGCGGTCGTCGTCGTCCACGACGTCCAGGGTCACGGCCATGACGCCCACCTGGTCGCTGCCGTCCAGCAGCGGCAGGAACATCCGTGTCCCGCCGTCCTGTTCGACCTCGATCGTCTTCGCCTCCAGGAAGGCCGTGCCCGCGTGCGACCCGGACACCGGCTGGGGCTCCTCGACGAAGAGCCGCCGGCCGCGCAGCGGCATGAGCATCAACTGCTCGTAGTCCTGGAGCAGGACCGACACGTCGCGCCCGCCGATGCGGGTGACCTCCTCCGCGACGAGCGGGGCGATCAGCTCGGGCGGCATCTCGTGCGCCCGGTCCAGCAGGAGGCCCAGCAGGCGCTCTCCGAAACCCTCGGACCGATCGACCGTCATACCGCGGGGCTGCCGCCGGTGTTCTTCCACACCCCTGCATAGCATGGGAAAAGGCGCCAACGCGGTGAAGCGCACCGATTCACGGCGATACGGGCGCCGGGCCGGCCGCGCCGCCGGGCGGGCGAAGGTCAGCGCAGCGTCTCCGCGGTGCCGGTCTCGGCGTCGACGGCCACCCGCAGCGGCAACGACCTCCGGTTCCAGGCGTCGCTGGCGGGCGCGCGGAAGGTGAAGACGAGCGACGGCCGGGACCCGGTCGCGGTCTGTACGTCCTGCACGGCGGGTCCGGTGACGGTCCACCCCGCGTTCTTCGAGCCGCCCTCGGTGAAGTGCGCAACGGCTGTACGGCGTGCCTCGTCGGTTTCCATGCTCGCCATGGTCGCACCTGCGGGCCCCGGCGGACGGCCCTGTACGTTGGGTCGCGGACGGTGGCGGGCGGAGCGACGGAGGCGGAATGCGGCAGGGGCGAGTACCGCAGGGGCCGGTGCGGGGGCGCGGCCGGGACGTCAGGGTGTCCGTACGCCCGCGCGTCGCGGCCGACCTCGAAGGCTGCGCGAGGGTGCTCGCGGCGGTGCACCGGCAGGACGGCTACCCGGTGAACTGGCCCGCCGAACCCGCGGGTTGGCTGTCGCCGTCCACGCTGCTCGCCGCCTGGGTGGCCGAACTGGACGGCGCCGTCGCCGGCCACGTGGTGCTCTCCCGCAGCGGCCCGGACGACCTCGCGCCGGCGCTGTGGGCGGCGGAGGCGGGCGCGGAGGCGGGGCAGGCCGCCGTCGTCAACCGGCTCTTCGTGGCACCGGCCGCGCGTGGCCACCGGATCGGCGCGCGCCTGATGGCCGAGGCGACCCGGGCGGCCCACGACCTCGGCCTGCACCCGGTGCTCGACGTCGTGGCCACCGACACGGCCGCCGCCGCCCTCTACGAACGGCTCGGCTGGCGCCTGCTGGCCACCACCGAGCAGCGCTGGAGCCCCGAACAGACCGTGTCCGTACGGTCGTACGCGGCTCCCGCCGTGCCTCCGCCCGACTGACCGGGGCCGCCCCGGCCGGAGCCGCCGCGCCGCTACTTCAGGCCGGTGGTCGCGACCCCCTGCACGATCTGCCGCTGGAAGACCAGGAAGACGGCGATCAGCGGGAGGAAGCCGAGCACGGAGGACGCCATCACCTCGGCGTACTGGATGTTGCTCGGGTTGACCAGCGATGCCAGACCGACCGGCACCGTCTGGGACTTGGTCTGGCTGAGCACCAGCAGCGGCCAGAGGAAGGCGTTCCAGGAGCTGATGAAGGTGAGGATGGCGACGGTGGCGACCGCCGGGCGGGAGATCGGCAGGCAGACCGACCGGTAGATCCGCCACCAGCTCGCCCCGTCCAGCCGGGCGGCCTCGATCAGCGGCGTCGGGATGCCCTGGAAGAAGGAGTGGAAGACGAAGACCGAGACCGGGGCGGCGACCGACGGGAGCACCAACGCCCAGTAGGTGCCCAGCAGATGGAGCGAGCGGTACTCGATGAACTGCGGCAGCACCAGCCCCTCGGTGGGCAGCATCAGCCCGGCGACCACCAGCGCCATCACCACGTTGCGCCCGGGGAACTTCAGCAGCGCCAGCGCGAAGCCGGCCATCGAGCAGAACGTCACGGTGAACAGCACCGCGAGCGCGGCGATCACCAGGCTGTTGAGATACCAGTAGCCGAGCGGGTAGTTGTCCCACGCGTAGGAGTAGGCGTGGAAGGACCAGCCGCCCGCGAACGGCGAGGTGGGCTTGGCGGTGATCGACCCGTCCGAGCGCAGCGAGGTGATCAGCGCCCACACCAGCGGCACCAGCCAGATCAGCGCGAACAGCGTCACGCACACCGCGCACAGCCGGTTGAAGAGCTTCGCTCCGTTGGAGCGGTCCGCGATCGCCGCCGGCGCCGGGGTGCGGCGCCGCCCCACGGGGGCAAGGGTGGTCATGAGGTCCTCCGTTCGGCCCGCGGTGCCGGCCGTTCGGCGGCCCGTTCGGCGACGGTCGTACGGCGGTGGCGCAGCCCGTACCAGACCGCCGAGATCGCGACGATGATGACGAAATAGACCATGGTGGCGGCGGCGCCGTAGCCGCCGCGGTACGACGTGAACCCGGTGTCGTAGATGTACTCGATGACCGGCCGGGTGGACTGGTTCGGGCCGCCGCCCAGCAGCAGGTAGATCTGGTCGAACACCTTGAGCGAGGCCAGGATCTGCAGGATGAGCACCAGGCTGGTGGTGCGGCCGAGCAGCGGCACGGTCAGGAAGCGGATCTGCTGCCACGGGCTCGCGCCGTCGATGGCGGCGGCCTCGTACACCTCGGGCGGCACGTCCTGGATGGCCGCGGTGTAGAGGACGAAGTTGAAGCCGAAGGTCCACCACAGGGTCATCAGCACCACGGCGGTCCAGCCGCCCGAGGTGGAGCCGATGAAGTCCGGCGAGGTCAGCCCGACCGCGCTGAAGAGCTTGGGGACCAGCCCGACCTGCGGGGTGTACATCCACAGGAAGACCAGCACGACCACCGACGACGGCACGACGTAGGGCGCGAAGAACGCCAGCCGGTAGAAGACGGTGCCGCGCCTGATCCGGGAGGCGAGGACGGCGAAGGCGAGGGCGAGCACCACCAGCAGCGGCGTGGTCAGCAAGGTGAACAGCACCGAGTGCCACATCGCCGACCAGAAGAGCGAATCCTCCAGCACGGCACGGTAGTTGGCCAGGCCCACCCAGCCGCCTAGGCCGCTCTTGACGGTCGTGGTGTTGAAGAAGCTCACCACGACGCCGACCAGCAGCGGGCCGATCATGAACAGCAGGTAGATGATCAGGAAGGGGGAGCTGAGCAGCAGCCCGGCCCGCCGGTCGGAACGCGGCGCGCGCTCCCGGTCCGTGCGCAGCGTGACGCGGCTGGTGGGCCGCTCGGCGGGCCGCTCAGAGGCGATGGTCGTCATGGTGGCGGCCTCCTATCCGATGGTGACCGGCGGTCGGGCGGTGGTGTAGCGCTTCAGGTCCGAACGCAGCCGGGAGACACCCGACTTGGGGCTGAGCCGCCCGGCGATGACCTCGATGACGGTCGATCCCACCGTGGTCTGGAAGTCCGAGCCGGCGCCGGTGTACCAGGCGACCGGGTCGTACACCGCGTTGAACGCGGCCTGCACGTAGTTGCGTTGCGGGGTCTGGTCGAGGAAGGCCGTGCTGCGCTGGGTGGACAGCCAGGCCGGCACATGGCCGCCGTGCGCCCAGATCGCGCTGTTGTCGAGCAGGCTCTTGATGAACAGCGCCGCGTGCGCGGTGCGCGCCGAGGACCGCTTGCCGCTGCGCGGGATCACCAGCGAGTGCGAGTCGGCGTAGGCGACCGGCTTGGGGCCGAGCAGCGCGGGGAAGGGCACCACGTTGAAGTGGAAGTCCTTGACCCCGCGGTAGGTGGGGATCTGCCACTCGCCGTCGAAGAGGAAGCCCGCCTTGCCGGTGGAGAACAGGGCGTTCACCCCGGAGCCGGTCAGGCTCTTGGGCATCAGGCCGCCCGCGGTCAGGCTCTGCATGAACGCGAACGTCGACCGCGCCGCGTCGTCGTCCACGTCGACCTTGGTGCCCGCGTCCGTGACGACCGGACCGGCGATGCCGGAGTAGATCATGCTGAAGTAGCGCCAGCAGGTGGACGGGTCGGCGGTGGTCGACATCACCGCGCCGTACTGCGCGCCGGCGTCCTTCATCGCCCGGAGCGCGTCGGTGAACGCGGCCCCGTCCTTCATCGGCTTCAGGCCGTCGCCGGCCGCGTCGAGCAGCCCGGCCTTGCGCGCCAGGTCGCTGTTGTAGAAGAGCACGAACGGGTGGGTGTCCAGCGGCACCGCGTAGACGGTGCCGTCCACGGTGGCCTTCTTCCACGCGGCGGGCGTGAACTTGTCCGCGGTGATGCCGAGTTCGCCGACGCCCGCGTCCTGCACCGGTTCCAGCAGCCCGGCCGCGGCCAGCAGCGGCAGCCGGGACAGGTGCGCGATGCCGACGTCGGGCGGGGTGCCGCTCGCCGTCGCCAGCGCCAGCTTCGTGTAGTACGGGTTCCCCCACCCCAGGATGGTCGCCTCGACCGACAGCCCCGGGTGGGCCTTGCGGAACGCGTTCTCCATCAGCACCATGTTGGCACCGTCACCACCGGTGAACAGGTTCCAGAAGATGACGTCCGCGGTGTCCGGCTGCGTGCCGGCCAGACCCGTGGCCAACGGGGAAGAGCACGCCGCGAGTCCTCCGGACAGGGCCAGCCCTCCACCGAGCGCCAGGAACCGGCGGCGCCCCAACGCTCCGCTCATGGGCGTATTCACCTCGTTAATTCGATGTGAACTCGATGCCGGAGACCTTGGCATAGGATTTGCAACGTTGCAATAGATCGGCGGTAAGTCCCTTCGAGGGCGAGGCGGGACATACCCGGAGGTCGGTGACGTACGGCAGGCCCGCGCCGCCGCGCGTCCGGTCCGGGACGGGCGCGGGAACGGTGGACCGGTGCACACCGGGCCGGCGCGGAGGCCGGGTACGGGCGCGCGCGGGGGCGGGGCGGGGGAGGGGCGGGCGCCGCCGCCGCGGGGTGCCGCTCCGGGGCCGGGGCCGCGCCGGTTCGCTTCCGGCGCGCGCTACTTCGCGGTCGGCGGGCGCTGCGAGGACTCGCGGACCACGAGTCGGAACGGGGTCGCCTCCGAGGCGCCCGCCCAGTGCTGGGCGCCCTCCGAGGTGTCCTCCCGGGCGCCCTCCCGGTCGCCGGGGTCCCCGCCGTCCGCCGCGTCGTCGCAGGTCACACCGGTGGTGTCGGTGCCGGTGTCGGTGCGGGTGCGGGTGCCGGTGTCGGTGTCGCCCGGCCGGCCGGCGCCTCGGGTCTGCGCGTCCAGCAGGCTGAGCGCGCGTTCGGCGATCACGTCCAGGTCGGGTGCGATCGAGGTGAGCGGGGGGTGCGTGTACGCGCACTCGGGGATGTCGTCCACGCCCACCACCGCGACCTCGTCCGGTACACGCACCCCCGAGGCGTCGAGCGCGCGCAACGCGCCCACCGCGAGCGCGTCGTTGAAGGCGAAGATCGCGTCGGGCAGCGGCCCGCTGCCCTCCAGCAGCCGCCGGACGGTCGCGTAGCCGTGCGCCCTGGTCCAGTCCGCGACCGGCTCGACCAGCCAGTTCACCCGCCGCACGCCGGCCGCGGAGAGCGCCTGCTGGTAGCCCTCGGCGCGCTGCCGGCCGTTCTCGCTGCCGTTCAGGCCGAGCGCGACGATCCGCCGGCAGCCCTGCGCGAGCAGGTGCTCCACGGCGGTGCGGGCGGCCGCCACGTTGTCGATGCCGACCCGCGGCAGGTGGTCGCCGACATTGTGCTCACCCAGCATGACCAGCGGAAAGTCCGGTCCGGTGGGCGGGACGTCGGCGGCCGGCACGGTGAGCGCGCTGAACAGCACGCCGTCGGCGACGTTGGTCAGGCCGCCCGCCAGGATGCGCCGCTCGACCTCGCGGTCGCCCCCGGTCGACTCCACGAGCACGGTGATCCCGCGCCGGGCCGCGGCCTGGATGACGGCCTGCGCGAGCGCGGCGAAGTACGGCTCCACCACGAACGGCACGGCCAGCGCGACGAACCCGGTGCGGCCCGAACGCAGACCGCGCGCGAGGTAGTCCATCTTGTAGCCCAGCTCGTCCAGCGAGCGCTGCACCCGGGCCCGGGTCGCCTCGCTGACGTGCGTGTATCCGCTGACCACGTTGGACACGGTCCGCACCGACACACCGGCGTGCTCGGCGACGTCGCGCATCCTCACTCTGGCCACCGGGCGTTCCCCTCTGGTCGGAACGGTCGGGTCCGCTCGGGATGCTGCCTCTTGCATCGATGCAAATTATCGCCCAAGCTGGACGCCGACCTTGATCACACGAATCTTACGACCCCAGGTCGTGACGACGCCCGTTGCCGGGCAGGCAGAAGGAGGAGCCGTGAGGGCGAGCGAGCAGGACGGGTCGTATCCGCGGCCGATGCTCTGCCGGGAGCAGTGGAGCAGTCTGGACGGCGAGTGGGACTTCGGGTACGACGACGCGGGGGTCGGCGAGCGCGAGTCCTGGTTCGCGGCCGGCGATCCGGCCGAGGGCGGTCCGGCCGAGGGCGGTCCGGCCGAGGGCGGTCCGGCGGCGGGCGGTCCGGGCGCCGGCGCCGACCCGTTCGACCGGCGGATCACCGTGCCGTTCCCGCCGGAGGCGCCGGCCTCCGGTGTCGGCGAGACCGGGCGGCACCCGGTCGTCTGGTACCGGCGCCGCGTCCCGCACGCGGTCCTCGTGCCGGACGGCCCGGCCGAAGGCGCCGCGGACCGGCGGGCGTTGATCCACTTCGGCGCCGTGGACCACCGCGCGCGGGTGTGGCTCGACGGGCGGCTGGTGGCCGAACACGTCGGCGGGCAGGCGCCGTTCACCGCCGACGTGACCGACGCGCTGCGGCCCGGCGCCGCCGAGCACGTCCTGGTGGTCCGGGCCGAGGACGACCCGGTCGAGCTCGCGCAGCCGCGCGGCAAGCAGGACTGGCAGGAGCGGCCGCACGCGGTCTGGTACGAGCGGACCACCGGCATCTGGCAGAGCGTGTGGACCGAGTCGGTGCCCGCGCGGCACATCGCCGAGCTGGCGTGGACCACCGACCCCGCGCGCGGCGTGACCGCCGAAGTGACCCTCGCCCGCCCGCCGGCCACCCCGCTCGCCGTGGACGTGGTGATCCGCCGCGGCGACCAGGTGCTCGCCGAGACCTCGGCCGTGCTCCGGGGCCGCCGGGCCCGGATCGACGTGGAGATTCCCGCGCTGCGCAACGGCATCGACCGGGAGCAGCTGGTGTGGCGCCCGGAGCACCCGGTGCTGCTGGACGCCCGGGTCACCGTGCGCGATCCGGACGAGGCCGGGACCGGGACCGGGACCGGGGCGGGCGCCTCGGCCGGGGCCGTCGTGGACCAGGTGGACAGCTACGTCGGGGTGCGCTCCGTCGGCGTCGGGCGCGGCGCCTTCCTCCTCAACGGCCACCCCTACTACGTGCGTTCGGTGCTCAACCAGGGCTACCGCCCGCGCACCCTGCTGGCCAACGCCGGCACCGGGGAACTGCGCCGCGAGGTCGAGCTGACCAAGGCGATGGGCTTCAACGCCACCCGGATACACCAGAAGGCCGAGGACCCGCGGTTCCTGTTCTGGGCCGACCGGCTCGGCCTGCTGGTGTGGGGCGAGACCGCCGCGACGTACGACTTCTGCGGCGAGGCCGTCGAGACGCTGACCCGGGAGTGGCTGGACCTGGTCCACCGCGACCGCAGCCACCCGAGCGTGGTCACCTGGGTCCCGATCAACGAGAGCTGGGGCATCACCGACCTGGCCCGCGATCCCGCGCAGCGCCACTTCTCGGTCGCGCTCGCCAACCTCACCCGCGCCCTCGACCCGACCCGGCCGGTCGTCTCCAACGAGGGCTGGGAGCACGCCGACAGCGACATCCTCGGCGTGCACGACTACACCGCGGACCCGGCCCGGCTGACCGCGCGCTACGGCGACGCCGCCGCCTTCGACGCGGTGCTGGCCGGCCCGGGCCCGTCCGGCCGAGCCCTCTCGCTCACCGCGGCGCAGGCCGAACGGTTCGCCGCGGGCGACGCCCCGCTGATGGTCACCGAGTTCGGCGGGCTGTCGCTGCGCGCCGACGAGGGCGACTTCGCGTACACGTACACCAGCTCCGACACCCAGTACGCGGCGCTGCTGCGGGAGATGTTCGGCGCGCTTCTGCGCAGCCCGCTCGTCGCGGGCTTCTGCTACACGCAGTTCATGGACACCGCCCAGGAGACCAACGGGCTGCTCTTCGACGACGGCACCCCGAAGCTGCCGCTGGAGTCCATCAGCGAGATCGTCACCGGGACGAAGGGGGGCGGCTCCGCGCCGGGCGACTCCGAGTGACGGCCGGCGTCGCCCCGCCCCCGGTCGTGCCGGGGCCGGGGCGACGCCATGCCCGCGACGGCCGGGTCCGCCTGGGGCGCGTCCGCGCGGGGTTCCGCGCGCGGCGGCTCCGCCGGGGTCAGGCCCGCGGGGGCAGCGTGTAGAAGGGGACTTCCTGGTACGCGGCGAGGTTCGGGTCGTCCGCGGAGACCCGACTCGGGGCGGCCGGGCAGAGCAGCCGTACGCCCTGGGCGCGTTCCTGCCGGGCGACCCACCGGGCCTGGCTCAGCATGCCCGCGCCGACACCGCTGAGCACGAGCCCCGCGGGGATGCCGGTGGTGTACGCGATGAGCAGCCCGACGCCGATCGACACGATCACCGTGGAGGTCATCGGGCGGGTGACGCGTTCGAAGGTCTCCTCCGGCGCGGTCACCACGGACTCGTCGGGCGCCGGTACCGCCGCCTCCAGCCGGGTCCGGTACCAGGCGCGCCGCGGCCCGGCGGACCACGCGCAGGGTATGGCGAACAGCAGCGCCCCGATCACGGCCACCACCGCGCCGCTCAGCCCCTTGGTGTGCCCGAGCAGCACGGGCAGCGCCCCGGCCGCACCGGTCAGCACCGCGAGCGAGCCCAGGGCCCGGGCCGATCCGACGACGCCGACCAGGTCAGGTTTGCTGCTCACGCGCACTCTCCTCCGTCCGACTGTTCGATTCCCCGAAGGATCGTAACCGGACAGCGCCGCCGGACGCGGAGAGCCGAGCGTGCGGGGCTCGGTACCGAGGCCGCCGGGAGCGGGCGTCGGAGCTGCCGGGGGCGGGCGTCGGAGCCGAGGGGGAGCGGGCGTCGGAGCTGGTGGGAGGGGCGTCAGGGCCGGCGGGAGCGGGCGAAGGCGGTCACGAAGCGGCGTTGCCACGGCGTCTCGACGGCCCGGCGGGAGTAGTGCGCGCGGACGTAGCCGACGGCTTCGTCGCCGGGGACGCCGTCGAGCGCCGCGAGGCAGGCCAGCGCGGTGCCGGTGCGCCCGAACCCGCCCCCGCAGGCGATCTCCACGCGGGCGTCCTCCGCCCGCCGCCACAGCTCGGCCAGTGCCTCGGCGAACGCCGTACGGTCCGACGGCAGCCGGAAGTCCGGCCAGCGCACCCACCGCGCCTCCCACTCCACCGGCGGCGGCCGGCGCCCGAGCAGATGGACGGCGAAGTCCGGCGGCGGCCCCTCGGGCAGCGCGTTGCGCAGCCCCCGGCCGCGCACCAGCCGCCCGGACGGCAGCCTCAGCACGCCGGTGGCCGCCGGCTCCCATGTACCGCTCATGTGCCGAGGGTAGCCGCCGCGGCCCCGGCCCAAGACGGTCTCCGAACAGTTCGGTGACCGATGTATGCTCGGCCGTATGACGACGCGTGCGGGGACCCGGCCGGCGGACGGGCGTACGCGCTGGCCGGCGCTGCTGCTGCACGAGCGGGCCCGGCCGGACGCGGTGCGCGGCCGCCCGTACGCATGGCGGCTGGCCGTCGCGACCGTCTGCTTCGGCGCGTTCATGGGGCAGCTCGACGCGAGCATCGTGACGCTCACCTACGGCGGGCTGCGGCAGCGGTTCGACGCCTCGCCGGCCGCCGTGGAGTGGGTGTCCCTGGCCTATCTACTGGTGCTGATCGCCCTGCTGGTGCCGGCCGGACGGCTGTCGGACGCGCACGGGCGCAAGCTGCTCTACCTCTACGGGTTCGCCGTGTTCACGGCGGCCTCGGCGGTGTGCGGGCTGGCCCCGTCGCTGCTGATGCTGGTGGTGTTCCGCGGTGTGCAGGCGGTGGGTGCCGCACTGATGCAGGCCAACAGCGTGGCGCTGGTGACCACGAGCGCGCCGCGCGAGCGGATGCGGGCCGCGCTGGGCGTGCAGGCGGCGGCCCAGGCGCTGGGCCTGGCGCTGGGGCCCACGGTCGGCGGCGTGCTGGTCTCGACGCTGGGCTGGCGCTGGGTGTTCGGGGTGAACGTCCCGATCGGCGTGCTCGCCCTGGTCGCCGGGCACTACCTGCTGCCGCGGACCAGGGAGCGGCGCGGCAGCGGCGGTTTCGACTGGCCCGGGCTCGCGCTGCTCGCCGCCGCGACGGGCGGCGGCCTGCTGGGGGTGTCGGCGGCCTCGGGCCTGCCGGTGCCGGGCTGGGCGGTCGTGGCGCTGTTCGCGGTGGCGGCAGCGGCGGGCTGGGGATTCGTGGTGCGGCAGGGCCGGGCGCGTACCCCGCTGCTCGACCTCGCGCTGGTCCGCGGCCGTACGGTCTCCCTCGGGCTGGTCGGCGCGCTCAGCGGGTATCTGGTGCTCTTCGGGCCCCTGGTGCTGGTGCCCGTCGTGCTCGCCGGGTCCGGCTCGTCCGAGCTGATCACCGGGCTGGTGCTCACCGCGCTCCCGGCCGGGTTCGCGGCTGCCGCGACCGGCGGCGACCGGGTCCTGCCGCGCGGGCTGTCCGACCGCGGCCGGTGCGTGCTGGGCGCGGGCGTGCTGACCGCCGCGACGGCCGCGCTGCTGGTGGTGCCGCTGACCGCGGGCCTGCTGGCCGTGGTGCTCGCCGTCGTCGGCCTGGGTCTGGGCACCTTCACCCCGGCGAACAACGCGATGATCATGGCGGCCATCCCGCGCCGGTCCTCCGGCACCGGCGGCGGCCTGGTCAACATGGCGCGCGGGCTGGGCACCGCACTCGGCGTCGCCCTGGTCACCCTCGCGCTGCACCTCGGCGAGCGGTACGGCCCCGCGGGCGGCGCCCTCGCCGGCGGTACGGGCGCGGCGCGCTGGGCGGCGGCGGTCCTGGTGGCGGCCGCGGCGGTGGCGGTGGCCGCCGCGTGGTTCGGCCCGCGGGCGCCGGGCCGGCGCCCGGACGGAAACGGAAACGAGGCCGGGGATGCGGACGGGGCGCGCGGCGGTTCCGCTTGCGCGGGGAGGGCGCCGGGCGAGGGCGCGCCGCGGCGCTGAGGAGCGGCGGGCGGCGGTTCCGGCCAGGGCGTGCGGGTGCGGCGCGCCGGGCGCCGTACCCGGGTGTGCCGATGGCGTGCTTCCTTCCGGGCACGGCGATCCGAACCACCGGCCCGCGCCGTAGGCTTGGGCCATGTCGTCGCAGCCGACCCCCGAACTCGCCGCGTCCGGTGACGCCTCGGACGCCCGCCGGCTCACCGAGGCCGTGACGCGGCTGCGCCGCGCCCTGCGGGCGTCGATCCGCACCGACTACCCGTGGGAGACCCTGCCGATGGCGCAGGTCGAACTCCTCCAGGTGCTGGCCGAGCGCTCGCCGGCCCGGGTCAGCGAGCTGGCCACCCGGCAGCGACTGGCGAACAGCACGGTCAGCGGCCTGGTCGGCCAGATGATCACGTCCGGCCTGGTCACCCGGGACGTCGACCCCGGCGAGCGGCGCGCCGCCGCCGTCGCGCTCACCGACGCCGGCCGCGAGCAGCTCGCCGCGTGGACCCGGGCCCACGAGCGGCGGCTCGACAGCGCGCTCGGCGCCCTCGACGACGCGGACCGCGACGCCGTACGCGCCGCGCTCCCCGCCCTGTTCCGCCTGGTCGACCACCTCAACGACGACCCGTCCTGAAGGGCGGCGGAGCGCCGAACGCCCAGGTCAGCTCCGTAGGACGATCTGCCAGACGATGGCCAGCCGGGGCGCCTCCAGCACCACCCAGTGGAAGGCCATCCCGGGCAGCAGCTCCGCGCGCCGCCCCACCCCGTCGGGCGTGCCCGCGCCCTGGGCGGAGGCGTCCGCCAGCCGGTCCAGCGCCTCGTGGATCTCGCGCTGCCGATCGGCGTCGTAGGTGCTCAGCTCCATCGAGACCTCGGCCGTGGTCGTCACCCTCAAGCCGCTCACGCGTCCACCTCTTCGTCCTGGTTCCGGGTTCCGCTTCGGCCGCGGCGGCCGGGCGGGCTGCTGCGGAACCGTCTGCCCTTGATCGCCCGCCGCAGCCGTACGTCTCCGCGCGTCCTCGTGCGCTCCTCGTCCCGGCGATCCCTTCCCCCATCCCGCGCACTCGTCCCGAGCACCCCTCCCGCGCACACCTCCCACCCCGCTTGCCGTTCCGGCAACGAAGCTTGGCGTTACGGCAGAGGGCGACCCATGCTCGGCGGTGCACCGGAAGCGGTGCTCGCGACAGGGAGAGGAGCCGTCCGGATGGGCGAGGTGGCATCGGCGGAGGAGTACTGGGACGAGCGGTACGGCGGCACGGAACGGATCTGGAGCGGCCGGCCCAACGTGGCGCTGGTCCGCGAGGTGACCGGACTGGCGCCGGGTACGGCGCTCGACCTGGGGTGCGGGGAGGGCGGGGACGCGATCTGGCTGGCCGGGCAGGGCTGGCGGGTGGTCGGGACGGACGTCTCCCGGCGGGCGCTGGAGCGCGCGGCCGGCCACGCCGAGCAGGCCGGGGTGGCCGACCGGGTGGAGTGGCGCCGGCACGACCTGGCCGTGGACTTCCCGGCCGGCCGCTTCGACCTGGTGTCCGCGCACTTCCTGCACTCACCGGTCGAGATGCCGCGCGAGGAGATCCTCCGGTCGGCGGCGGCCGCGGTGGCCCCCGGCGGGGTGCTGCTGGTCGTCGGGCACGCGGGCTGGCCCGCGGGGGACGAACCCCCGGACCTCGACGTGCACTTCCCCACCCCGGAGGAGGTCCACGCGAGCCTGGAGCTGCCGCCCGGCGGGTGGGAACTCCTGGTCGCCACCGAGTACGAGCGCGAGTTCACCGACCCCGAGGGCCGTACCCGGATGCGCCGCGACAACACGCTGAAGCTCCGCCGCGCGGCCGCGCTCACCTCCTCCTGAGGCCGGCGCCGGCGATCCGCGGGGGCGCCCGAGCCCGTCCCCGGCGGCCCCGTGGAGGTCAGGACGACCGGTGCGGCGACAGCCGGTACAGGGCGGCGGCCCCGCCGTCGAGGGTGAGGGAGAGGTCCGCCGGGCGGCTCGCCCGCGGATAGGTCGCGGTGGACGGGTCGAAGCGGGAGACCGCCTCCACCGTCGACGCGTTCAGGCCGATCCGTACGGTGGCCGACGAGTCCGGGTCGCGGTTGACGACGAGCAGGTGGCGGGTGCCGTCGTCGGTGGCGCCCTTGAAGACGCCGAGGATCGCCGGGTCGCCGGTGGCGCTCGTGAGGTGCGCGCCGGGCGCGAACGGCGTGGTGCCGGTCGGCGCCGGTGCGTCGTTGAGGTGCTGCACGGACTCCGAGACCAGCGGCTTGAGCTGGCGGCCGACGGGTCGCAGCCAGCCCGCGTTGAGCTTGGTGGCGGCGTCGTAGAGCGGGGTGCGCTCGCCGTCGGCGGTGATCAGGGCCTGGGTGTAGCCCTCGCCGCGGGCCGGGTCGGGGGTCCAGTAGGTGAAGTACTGGATGCCCTTGCAGCCGTACGCCAGGCTCACGTTCACCTGCCAGGACATCTGCGCGGCCGTCGGCGTGACATGACCGTTGAAGCCGGCGGACTGGATGTACGTCCAGGCCGGGACGCCCGCCGCCATCGCGGCCTTGCGGACGATCGCCCAGGTCTCGAAGTAGTCCGTGTCCAGGCCCTCGGTGAGGAACGGGTAGCGGTCGAAGGAGATCAGCGCGGGCTTGACCGTGTCGAGGTAGCTCTGCACGAAGCGGGTGTAGTGCGCGCCGTTGCCGCGGTTGATGTTGGCGTACGGCAGCAGGCCGGGGGTGGCCGTGCGGACGATGCCGGTCAGCGCGCCGACGGTGGGGAAGCGGTCGGTGCCGGGCTCGTCGTAGAGGCTGAGTCCGGCGAACGACGGGTGGCGCGCGTAGCTGCCGGTGGCCGACCGTATCCACTCGGTGGCGTCGGCGGTGGTGATCGAGGTCGGCACGCTGCGGTCGTCCGTGACGGTCATGTGCTGCGCGACCACGCTCACCCGCGGGTCCCCGGCGACCAGCACCTTCAGGCCCACCTGGTCGGCCATGCCCAGCGCCTGGTTCGCGCTGGCCTCGTCGAGCTGGTAGTTGCCGGTGATCAGGAAGGTGAAGCCCGCGTCGGTGATCTCCCGGTAGCGGGCGAGGGTGGTCTGGTACGGGTGCGGCGGCCAGTACAGGCCGATCGGGAAGTCCGGCCCGCCGGTGAGCGGCAGGTCGGCGGCGGGCGCGGGCGCCGCGCTGTCCGACGTGTTGGTCGCCGCGACCACCCGTCCCACCGTGGCGGCGCCGGCGGCGAGCACCCCGGCCCCCATGCCGGCCGCCTGAAGCAGCGCCCGGCGGTTCAGGCCGCGCGACGCACCGGGCCCCGAGGGCGCCGGAATTCTCCGTTCCGACACGGTCGCTCCCTCCGGGGCCCTCGTCGGGGGCCCGTTTCGTACCTTCTGGCCTCCAGGCAAAGTACGACACTAGGGGCACGTCTCCCTATAGCCGGTCGAAACTCCCCGCCTCCCCGCGGTGAAGACCGGGTGCCGCCCGGGGCGCGCAAATCCCGGGCCCCGCCTGCCGATCCGGCCCCCGATCGCCGCCGGGCGCCCGGGGCCCACGTGAGCGATCCCACACCACCGCGGGCCCGCCCCGCGGCGGCGGCTCCGGCGGGGCGCCGCGTGGGCGCAGAGTGAGGGGTCGGGCGCTGTCGGTGAAGGGGTCCGGTGGTTCAGGGGAATGATGCCCAGGGCGTCAGTCGTCGATGCCGGAGCGCTCGACACCCGCCACGATGTGCCGCTGGAGCAGCAGGAAGACCAGCAGCAGCGGCAGGATCGACACCGCCGACGCGGCGAACAGCTCGTGGATGTTGACCACTTGGGCGGTGGTCAGGGTGGACAGCGCGACCTGGACGGTCCACGTCGACTGGTCCTGCCCGATCACCAGCGGCCACAGGAAGGAGTTCCAGGCGCCGATGAAGACGATCGTGGCGACCGCCGCGAAGACCGGCCGCGAGTTGGGCACCACGATCCGCCAGTACGTCCGCCAGTAGCCCAGCCCGTCCACCTTCGCGGCGTCCTCCAACTCGCCGGGGAAGCCGAGGAAGTACTGCCGGAAGACGAAGCAGGCGAACGCGGAGAAGAGCGTCGGGATGATCAGGCCGCGCAGCGTGGAGATCCAGCCGAGCGAGGAGACCAGCACGAAGCTCGGCAGGAAGGTGACGGCCGCCGGCACCATCATGGTGCCGAGGATCGCGTAGAAGACCTGGTCGGCGTACCGGTAGGGGATACGGGCCAGGCCGTAGCCGGCCAGCGACGCCAGCAGCACCGTGCCGAGGGTGGTGGTGACCGCGATCAGCGCCGAGGTGAGCAGCGCGTGGGCCATCGGCAGCGCCGGGTCGTCGAACACCTCGGTGACGTTGGACCAGTGCAGGTGGGCCGGGAAGAAGGTCCACTCCGGCGAGGTGATGTCCTGCTCGGTGGACAGCCCGTTGCGCACCAGCAGGTAGAAGGGGATCAGGAAGAGCAGCGCGAGCACCACCAGCAGCACCACGCGTATCGCGCGCCCGAGGGCGAGCAGGGCCTTGTCCACGTCAGTCCTCCCTCCTGCCCAGCCCGAACCAGCGCGCCTGGCCGACGGTGACCACCGCGATGATCAGCGCGAGGATCACCGCGCCCGCGCTGCCCTCGCCGAGGTTCTGCCCCTGCCCGAGCGCGAGGTAGTAGAGGTAGACCAGCGGCGGCCGGGCGTAGGGCGGGTAGCCGCGGGAGTCGCTGAGCAGGTTGTAGAACTCGTCGAACGCCTGGAACGCGTTGATGACCAGCAGCAGCGCCACCGCCACGGAGGTGGCCCGCAGTTGCGGGAAGGTGATGTGCCGGAAGACCTGCCAGCCGGGCCGCGCGCCGTCCACGGCGGCCGCCTCGTACAGCGGCGCCGGGATGCGTTGCAGGCCGGCCAGGAAGAGCACCATGTAGAAGCCGGCCTGCAGCCACAGCCGCACGGTCACGATCACCAGCCAGTACCACGGCGGGTGGGTGGTGGACAGCCACGCGACCTGGTCGGCGCCGAACCAGCCGAGCACGGTGTTGGCCAGGCCGAACCGCACCCCGTTGAAGATCGACATCTTCCAGATCAGCGCGGCCACCACGTAGGAGCAGGCGGTCGGCAGGAAGAACACCGAGCGGAAGAACGCCCGGGCGTACCGCAGCCGGTTGACCATCAGCGCCAAACCCAGCGACAGCGCGAAGGTGGCGGGCACGATCAGCAGCGCGAACAGCCCGAACGTGCCCAGGCTGTCGGTGAACGCCCGGTCGCGGAGCATCGACGCGTAGTTGTCCAGGCCCACGAAGTGGTGCGGGGAGACCGTGTTGTGCGCGTCGAAGAAGCTCAGGTACACGCTCCACAGCAGCGGAACGTAGGTGAACAGCGCCAGCCCGGCGGCGAACGGTCCGACGAACGCCCAGAACCACAGCGTGCGGTGCCTCACGGCTTCTTCCGCACCCGCTGGAGCTCCGCGGCGGTCGTGCGGACCACCGCCTTCAGCTCCGAGCCGGGGTCCGCGCCGTCCTTGATGATGCGGCTCAGCGCGTCCTGGTACGAGGTCTGGCTGGCCGGGGTCCACAACAGCGGCTGGGCGTAGCCATGGTCCGTGGTGTACGACACGGCGTCGGCCGCCGCGCCCTGGCGCAGCTTGGCCGCCTTCCTCGCCAGCGAGATCCGGGCCGGGATGTGGAAGCCGTAGGAGAGCGCGAAGTCCTCCTGGTAGTCGGTGCGGTCGACCCACAGCCACTTCACGTACGCCTTGGCCTCGGCCTGGTGCTTGCCGCGCGCGTTGACGGCCGAGCCGTACGCGCCGACCGGCACCGTGGGCTTGCCGGCCGCGCCGTCCGCGGGGAACGGCAGCACCCCGAAGTCGTCACCGAGCGCCTTCTGGACCGCGGGCAGCGCCCACAGCCCGGACCACTGCATCGCGGTGAGCCCCTGGACGAAGGCCGACGGGTCGGACCAGTCGGCCGGCGCGCCCAGCAGCAGCGACTTGTCGGCGTACAGGTGGTGGAACTTGCCGAGGGTGCGGGCGGCGGCCGGGTCGTCGAAGCCGACCTGGCCGCCCGCGGTGACCAGGCTCAACCCGGCGGCGTACAGCGGGGTGCCGCCCAGCACCCCGGCGCCGCCGTCGTTGCCGAGGAACAGGCCCTTGACCTTCTTCGTGGTCAAGGCGCCGGCCGCGTCGATCAGTTCGTCCAGGCTGGTCGGCGGCTGGACGTGCGCGTCGGCGAGCAGGCTCTTGCGGTAGTAGAGCATCTGCATGTCGATGACCTGGGGGACGCCCCAGATCTTCCCGTCATACGTCTTCGGCGCCAGCACCGCCGGGTTGAAGTCGTCCTTCACCGCGGCCACCAGGTCGGTGAGGTCGGCCACCTGGCCGCCCTGGATCTGGTCCAGCGTCGGGCTGCCCTCGAAGACGTCCGGGCCCGAGGAGGTCAGCAGCGCCGCGGCGGTCTGCTGGTCGTAGTCGCCGGGCCGCCACTGCACCTTCACCTTCGCCGGGTGGTACGCGGCGGCGTACCGGCGGACGGCCTGCTCGGTGCCCGCCTCGCCGTACTGGTGGTACCACTGCTGGAGGGTGACCTCGCCCCCCTTGCCGCCCCCGCCCCCGCCGTCGCCCCGCCCGGTGTCGGACCCGCACGCCGCGGTCAGCGCGCCGGTGAAGGCGAGGCCGCCACCGGCACCGAGCAGTCGTCTGCGGCTGAACGTCATCTCGCGTCTCCCGTCGTCGCCCTGTCCGGCCGACGATCTTCACGCCGACTCAAGGAACAACCATGCAGGCGAATTACGACAGGGATGTTGCGTGAACATGGCGGCATCCCCGGCACCCGGCCGCGGCGCGCGGGCGGTGGCGGCGACGGCCCTGGCGCCGGGTGCGGGCCTAGGTTGTGAGCATGACGACTCCCGGCGCCGGAGCGCGCCCCGTCCGGCCCTGGTACGCCCTGGCCGCCGTGGTGTTCGCGGTGGGCATGGCGGGGACCACCCTGCCGACGCCGCTGTACGGGCTCTACCGTCAGCAACTCGGGTTCTCCGAGTTCATGGTGACCGTGGTCTTCGCCGTCTACGCCTGCGGGGTGATCACCGCGCTGCTGATCGCCGGCGACTTCTCCGACCTGCTGGGCCGCCGTCCGGTGCTGCTGGCCGGGCTCGGCTTCTCCGCGCTGAGCGCGGTGTGCTTCGTGTCCGAGGGCGGGCTGCCGCTGCTGTTCGTCGGGCGGCTGCTGTCGGGCTTCTCGGCCGGCCTGTTCAGCGGCGCCGGCACCGCCGCGGTCACCGAACTGGCCGCGCCCGCCCAGCGCGGGCGGGCCGCGCTCGCCGCGACGGCCGCCAACATGGGCGGGCTGGGCTGCGGGCCGATGCTCGCCGGGGTGCTGGCGCAGTACGCGCCCTACCCGCTGCGGCTGCCGTACCTGGTCCACCTGGGCCTGCTCGCCGTCAGCTGCGCGATCGTCTGGCGGCTGCCGGAGACGGTGCGCCGCCGCGATCCGCGGCCCCGGCTGCGCCCGCAGGGCATGGCGGTGCCGGCCCAGGTGCGGGGTGTCTTCGCGCCCGCCGCGCTCGCCGCGTTCGCCGGGTTCTCCGTACTGGGCCTGTTCACCGCGGTCGCCCCGTCGTTCGTCGCCGAGTACCTGGGCGTGCACAACCTCGCGGTCTCCGGGGCGGTGGTGCTGTCGGTCTTCCTCGCCTCGATGGTCGGGCAGTCGCTGATGGGCCGGTTCGGCGCCGCGCGCTCCCTGCCGCTCGGCTGCCTGGTGCTGATGGCGGGTCTGGTGCTGATCGGCTGCTCGCTGCTGGCGGAGTCGCTGGGCCTGCTCGTCGCGGGCGCGGTGGTCAGCGGTGTCGGCCAGGGCCTGGCGTTCCGCGGCGCGGTGGCCACGGTGAGCCGGGTCGCGCCCGCGGAGCAGCGCGGCGCGACGATCTCGGCGCTGTTCGTCGCCGCCTACGTTGGGATCGCGCTGCCGGTGGTGGGCATCGGCGCGGTGGCGGTGGGGGTGGGACTGCGCAGCGCCGGCCTGATCTTCGTGGCGTGCGTGATCGCGATGTCGGGCACCGTGGCGGCGTACCTGCTGCGCAGGCCGCTGCCGTCGCAGTGACGGTGCGCGGCCGGTGGGCCGGACGGTGCGTGGCCGGTGGGTGCGTGGCCGGTGGGCCGGACGGCGCGCGTACGGGTGGGGGCGGGTGTGCGGACGGCGGCGGTCCCGGACGGCGGTGGTCCCGGACGGCGGTGGTCCCGGACGGCGGCTGACGCGCGGACGGGCCCGGCCCCCGGGCGGGGGACGGGCCCGTCGGCTTGCGCGCGGCCGTCAGTTGGAGTGCTTCGGGCCGAAGAACTCGATCTCGGCGATGGCCACTTGCTTCTTCTTGTCGATGCCGTAGGAGGAGCGCACGGTGAACCGGACCGAGGTCACCTTCGTGGCACGGAAGGAGACGGTCTGGCCGCCGCTGCCCTGGTCGAGGGTGATGTGGCGGACGATGGTGCGGCCGTCGGCGGTGGTGACGGTGACGTCGAGCTGGTGCGGCTCCGCGGACTTCTGCAGGTCGGCCGGCTGGGTCGACTCACCCGGGGTGATGACGAGGTCCAGCAGGTGCACCGGCTGGATGAACTTCGCCTCCAGCCACTCCCCGGCCCCGGACTCCGAGATGCCCGGCCCCCACCAGGTGTTGTTGTACTCGTCGAACGCCAGCTTCGGCCCGTGGCCCGGGTAGGAGTGCGACGCCGACATGGAGTCGGGGACGACCGAGGCCCGCTTGGCGAAGTGGTCCTGCGTCGCCCGCACCCCGTCGTCGATGTGCATCGCGCCCACCACCACCAGGGCGGCGGCGCCCGCGCCGACCAGCCAGGTCACCACCCGGCCCAGGTTGCGGCCCAGCCGCGGCCGGTCACCGGCCCACGGGGTCTCCCGCCGGCGGAAGAAGTCCAGCAGCCGCCGCCACCACGGCCGGCGGACCAGGTCGTCCTGCGGCCGCCCCGACATCGGCATCGCGCAGCGCCGGCAGAAGTGCCGTTCCACGCGGTTGCCGGTCTGGCACCAGGGGCAGCCCGCCGGGCCGTCGTCGTCGGGCAGTTCGCCGGGCGTACGGACCAGGGGCCGCGCCGCGACCGGACGGCCGGGCATGACCGCGCCCACCGACGGGGCCGCCGCCGGCCGCTGCTGCGGGTCGGCGACCGGGATGAGCAGGGCGCGGGCCCGCTCCTCGGCGGAGGGCGACTGGGGCGGTTGCTGGGGCTGCGGCGGCTGCCCCGGCTGCGGCGGTTGCTGTGCCTGCGGCGGTTGCTGTGCCTGCGGGTACTGCGGGTAGTGCGGATCGGTGGCGGGCGGCTGCGCCTGCGGGTACTGCGGGTCGGTGGCGGGCGGCTGCTCCAGGGTGTCTTCCATGGGGTCCGTACGGGCACCCGGGCCACCTGGACCTGGGCCCGGGCCCGGGACGCCCGCACCCGCGCCCGCACCCGCACCCGCGTCCGGGGCCGGCCCGGCGGCAGCGGCCTGCCACTCGGCGACCGGGGGCTGCCCCTGCCGTGGCACCTCGCCCCACGACTCCTGGCCGCCACCCGTCCCGCCGATCGGCGCCGCGGACTTGGCGCCCGGGTCCTCGATCACGTCCTGTCCCGCGCCGCCGCCGAAGCCGCGGCCGCCGGTCCCCTCGCCCGCGCGCGGCGGCATCGGCCCCGCGCCCTCGGCTCCCGGACGGCCCGCGCCCGCGCCCGAACCCGCGCCGGACCCCGGCGGGGCGTACGGCGAGCCGCCACCGGAGGACGGCGGCGGGAAGCCGCCGGCGCCCGCCGCACCCGCGCCCTCGCTCGCCGCCGGCGGCAGCGGTCCCGCGCCCGCGCCCGCCGCGGCGGGAGCCGGCGCGGGACCGGCCGCCGCGCTCAGCGGCGCCTCGGACGGGCGCCGCGCGGAGCTTGCGGCCGGCGGCTCCGCCCAGCCGAGCACTGCCCCGCACCCGTCGCAGAACGACTGGTCGGGACCCGCTTGCGTGCCGCACTCCGCGCAGGTCCGCGCCCGCGGCCGGGGCGGCTCGGCGTCATAGCTTCGTCCGGTCACCTTCGGAGGTCCTTTCAACCGCGGTCACCTGGACCGTGTAGGGCATGTGAGCGGGGCGGGCCGCCGCGACGAGGCGGTCCAGCCGCACCTGGTCGGAGGGGTGCGGGTCGGGCAGCCGTATGGAGATGTGCAGGTGCGGGCGGCGCTCGCCGGGCACCGGGCCGAGGGGCCTGGCGTTCCAGGCCACGGCGCCGCTCTCGCTGATCTCGGGCTCCACGCCGAAGGCGAGCCGTACCACCTCGGCCAGGCCGCGCCGGGTGCCGCGGATGCGGTGCAGGTGCGCGGCGGCGGCGACGGCCCGGCGCAGCGCGGCGATGTCCTCGACGCCGTCGGTCTCCGCGCCCACCCAGTCACCGAGCCAGCGGGTGAAGTCCGCGGGCGCCAGCGACGGCGCGAAGTACGAGTCCAGGCAGTCCAGCACGTTGTGGATCGGGGCGAGCACCTCGTCGAGCCCGGCGACGAAGCGCTGTGCGAGGTCGTCCTCGGCGAAGACGGCGGGCAGCATCGCCCCCAGCGGCGAGGACGAGCCGAGCCCGTCGATCGAGCCGCGCCCGCCGGGCGCCACCTGCCCCAGGTCCGCCGCCGCGGTCACTCCTGGCCCCCGATCACGCGCACCCGGTGGTCGAAGGAGAAGACCAGGGACGGCGGTTCGAGGTCGATCCGCTCGGTCGGGTCGCCGCGCTTGCCGGTGAGCGGGTCGGCCGGGTGCAGCAGCACCTGGTCGACGAGTTCCACGCCCGGCACCCGCTGCAGCACCGCGAAGACCTCGCCGGCCTGCACCGGGCGGCCGAAGGCCCAACCGGTGCCGCGGGCCCCGCCGGTGAGCGGGTCCAGGTGGCGGTAGAGGGCGTCGTGCGCGCGCTGCCTGACCAGTTCGGTGTCGGTGCCGCGGAAGGCGTGCAGCGTGGCCACCACGGTCACGCCCTGGTAGTAGGGCGGGCCGACCGCGAGCCGGGTGCCGATCAGCCGCCGGTCGTCGAGGTAGTCGGTGATCCGCTCCAGCAGGGCGTCGTCCGGGACGAGTTGCTCGAACCGCAGCCGCCCGCCGGGGTCGGTGACCGCCTGCGGGACGACCAGCACCCGCACCGCGTGGGCGCCGTGCTCGTCGGGGTCGGCGGCCAGGCAGGTGATGCGGGCGGTCTCGGGCGCGGCGCGCCGGGCCAGTTCCTCGTAGTCCCGCAAGGTCACCGCGCGGTCCTGGGCGCGCAGGGTGATCGGGGCGCGGGCCTTGGCCTCCTCGACGGTCTCGCCGTCCACCCCGCCCTTGGCGGCCTCGCGGTTGACCACCTCGGCGACGTACGGGACGGAGTTGCGCAGCACCTGGATGGCGCCGCGCGCGACGTTCCCGGCCCGGCCGCCGCCGGTGCGGTAGCGGCGGACCCGGATCGCGGCACCCATCGGCGGCACCGCGCCGTACTGCCGCAGGCTGCCGTCGGGTTCGCGGACGGCGGGGCCGAAGGCGATCTCCCCGGTGGCCGCGTCGAGCGTGACGTGCCGGTCGTACGGGCCGGACGCGGCGAAGTGCCCGACGGCCTCCCAGTCGGTCCAGCCGTTGTCCCCCGCGACCTGCAGCAGCAGCGCGGGCACGTCGCCGACCACGGGGGAGTGCGCCAGCCGCAGCCGCTGGCCGGGCAGCCCGGTGGACTCGCCCAGCACCTCGTCGCGGACCGTCTCGGCGTGCACGACGCCGGTGGTGCCGCCGATGGTGAACGCCTCGACCGACCGGACGGTGGGCGAGGTGGTGTAGAAGGGCTGGCCTGCCAGCGGCTCGGTGACCCGGCAGCGCAGCCAACCCGCCTCGCGCCGCCCGGTCCTGGACAGCGTGTGGCCGCCGGGGACGTGCAGCACCACCTCGCCGGGCCGGTTGAGGCCGCCGGTGCCGTCCCGGTCGACCTCGCAGGGAGTCCAGCCGTCCGCGGTCCACGCCTCCCAGACCAGCGGCGGCTGCCGCGGGTCCACGCCGACACCGTCGACCCGGCTGTCCAGGGTCAGCGCGACCGCGCAGTGCGGGACGGCGGAGCTCAGGCCCAGCAGCATGCAGTCACCGGGGCGCGGCGACTCGCTGAAGCACATCAGGTCGCCGCCCTCGGCGAGGTCCGAGGTGCGGTCCACCGCGGCCTTCTCGCCGTGCTGCACCACCAGGTACTCCAACTCGCACGGCACCACGGTGAGTTCGGCCTCGGTGGCGAAGACCACCGCTTCCTCGCTCTCGGTGCGGGCGGTGGCGACCTCGGTGCCGGTGGGCAGCCGGACCGGCTCGCCCACCGGCGCGGACAGCCAGAACGTCACGTCGGTGCGGGCGGCCGTCGGCGGGAACAGGGTGATCCCGATCAGGTCGAGGAAGGCCAGGTGGTTCTTCTCCGGCACCCGGTTGAGCCGGTAGACCACCTGGTCGGCCATGTGGGCGACCGTCTCGACCAGGGTGATGCCGGGGTCGGAGACGTTGTGGTCGGTCCACTCGGGGGCGCGCTGCTGGATGTAGCGCTTGGCGTCGTCCACGAACTGCTGGAAGCGGCGGTCGTCGAGGTTGGGCGAGGGCAGGGCCATCAGCGGTCGCTTTCGGGGGCCGGCCGGGAGTCCGCGGACGACCCGCCAGGGAAGTCGGCGGAACCGGGGAAGCCGGCGGAACTGGACGAATCGGGCAGGTCGGGGTAGTCGTGCGAGGGGATGGTGTAGAACGGGAAGACCAGGCTGCGCGGGTTGTTGGTGCCCCGCACCGAGTAGCGCACGTCGATGTAGAGCACGCCCTGGCCGTCCCCCGCGGTGACCTCGACGTCCTCCACCTCGATCCGCGGCTCCCAGCGGTCCAGACTGGCATACACCTCGTGCTGGATTCGACCGGCGGTCGCCTCGTTGACGGGCGCGAAGACCATGTCGTGGATGGCGCAGCCGAACTCGGGCCGCATCGGCCGCTCGCCCGGCGCGGTGGCGAGCACCAGCCGCATCGCCTCCTCGACCTCCTGCTGCCCGCTGACCATGGCGATGCCGCCGCCCGGGCCGATCCGCAGCGGGAACGCCCAGCCGGTACCGACGAATTGCTCTGCCATCACACCACCGGCATCCCGTTGGCGGTGACCACACCCAGCAGCATGACACTGGTGCCGTCCACCGTGACGTCCAGCGGCGAGCTGAGCATGAGCGCGCCCTCGCCGGACACTGTCGTGACGCCCACCGCGTTCAGCTCCAGCGCGGCCAGCGCGTTGATGGCGACCGCACCCAGCGAGCGGGCACTGATGGTGGACGCCTCGATGTTGAGCACCCCGCCGCTCTTGAGCGACAGGTTCCCGCCCGCCTTCAGCGACAGGCTCCCGCCCGCCTCTATCGACACCGACCGGGTGCCCTTGATGCTCACCGAGCCCTTGCTGTCCACGGTGATCTCGGTGCGGGTGCGGTCCAGGTTGACCACCAGCCGGTTGTCGCCGGAGCTCAGCCGCACCCCGCGCTTGCCGCCGGTCCGCTGGTCGAGCAGGTCCAGCCGGTTGCCGCTGCGGTCGGCCAGCGTGTGCCGCACGGCCTTGCCGGACGTCCCGTCGTACGGCGGGACGTCCACGGTGCCGGGCTTGTCCTTGCCGTTGTAGAGCCCGCCGATCACGAACGGGTGGTCCAGGGCGCCGCGGTCGAAGCTCACCAGCACCTCGTCGCCGACGTCCGGGCCGATCAGCCCGCCGCCGCTGGTCCCGCCGAACTGCACGGTCCTGGTCCAGTCGCTGACGTAGGTGTCGTCGAGCCACGGGAACCGCAGCTTGACCCGGCCCTGCTTGAGCGGGTCCTTGATGTCGGTGACCAGGGCGTTGGCGACCCCCGGCAGCCTTGCGGCGCCCGCGCCGCCGCCGGACCCGCCGGACCCGCCGGAGGCGAGCCCGTACAGCGAGCGCCACTGCCGGCCGCTGACGGTCAGCCAGGTCTCGTAGTGCCGGCCCTCGCCGAAGGTGTGGCGGGCGGCGGTCACCGTGTACTTGCCCTCGAAGGGCGTGCCGACGTCGGCGAGGGCGACCGGGACGCCGGGCCGCAGCTTCGGGTTCCCGTGGACGGTCACCTCCAGCTCGGCGAACGAGCCGGTGACGTCGGCGGCCAGCGAGTCGGCGGCGTTCTTCACCTCGCCCTGCTTGTCGTACGGGATGTCGGTCTCGACGAGCGTCGCGGTTCCGAACGCGGCGACCGCCGCGGCCGGGCTGGTGCCGATCCTGATGCCGGGGTTGTCCGCGGCCGTGGACCGCCCGACCAGGTCGCGCTTGGTCGTCACGTCCCAGCCGCGCGCCTCGACCCGGGCCACCTGGTCGGCGGAGGTCACCGCCGCCCGGCAGCGCAGGATGTCGACGCCGGCCTCCAGGACGTACGGGCTCTTGTCGCTCGGCGTGCTCACCGGGGGAGCGCCCGACGCCGGGTCGGGCTTGACGAACTGGAACTTCCCCTTGGAGCTCAGGGACATCACCATGTCGTTCTCGTCCGCGAGCCGGTTCAGGAAGTCCCAGTCGGTGACGTTGGCCTGGGTGATGAACTCGTAGAGCGTGCTGGTGGACTCGACCTGGCCGATCGGGACCTTGTCCTGGCCGGCCAGCTTGCGGGCGATGTCCGAGGCGGTCATGTTGCGGTAGGCGACCACCCGGCGCTGGCGCAGCATCCGGTGCCCGAGGTCGTAGCCGCGGATCACGCTGAACGTGCCGGTGCCGTCGTAGTCCGTCTCCAGGCCGGTGATCTCGCCGGTGAGCAGCGGGGACTGCGCGCCCTGGCCGTCGGAGACCGGCGCCAGCACCACGTCCGCGCCGATCTTGGCGCCCGCCTCGCCGAGCAGCTTCCGCTTCGGGTCGCGGAAGGTGAGCTGGAACGCGCCGGGCACCCCCACGCCGAAGTCCACCCAGCCGCCGACCAGCAGCGTGGCGTGGTACGGCAGCAGCGGCCGGCCGGCGATGGTGACGTGCAGGACGTTGGAGTAGCCGATCTTGGTCATCGCAGGCCGACCTCCTCGGCTGCCGGCAGGATGAGTTCGGTGCCCGGCACCAGCTGGGTCGGGTCGTCGATGTCGTTGCTCTCGGCGATCGCCCGCCAGACGGTGGCGTCGCCGTACTCCCGCCAGGCCAGGAACTGGAGCGAGTCGCCGGCCACCACCCGGTGCACCCGGCGGGCGGTGAGCGCGCCGGAGGTCGGGTTCTGGCCGAGGGTGTTGCTCGGGATCTCGTTCAGCTGGAGCCGGCAGGTGGCCCGGATCGGCACGCCGGTGGTGCCGAAGAGGGTGTACGACGCGTCCACCGAGCTGACGTACGCGGTGAACCGGGCGGTGGAGAACGACCCCCACTGGAAGACCACCCACGGCGTCGAGGGCTGCTTCGCCTCGATGCTCGCCGAGGTCACCTCGCAGCAGGAGAAGAGCGCCTCCACGTTCTTGCGCACGTCGTTGCTGTTCGGGTCGTCGGAGCGGTCCAGGAAGACCTCGACCGACAGCTCGCGCGGCTCGGGCCCCATGAACTCCGGTACCGCGCCGTCCCGCACGGCGGCGGTCGGCGTGGTCTTCCACTGCGCGCGCCGGCTGAGCGACAGCTCCGAGGGGTTGAAGTCGAAGTCGAAGGTCTTGATCAGCCCGCCGGGCGTGGTGCTGTAGCCGATCGGCGCCTGGTGGATGGCGAGCGAGGCCCGTACCAGGCTCTTGCCCGCGCCGCCGCTGCTGCTCGCCATCTACGCCGCCCCCGCGTCCGTGAAGCCGTGGTGCGCGATCTCCAGCACCTCGGTGGCCACCGACGGGCTCGACGGGTCGAGCGACGGGCCGCGCCAGCTCACCGGCAGCACGTCGATCAGCCCCCAGCGGGCGACGATCGAGCCGTCCGCGCGCAGCGCGGCGATCTGCGCGGTGGGCCGTGTCACCCCGGTGGTGATGGACGTGATCCAGGCCGCCACCTTGGAGGTGTCCTTGGTGAGCGGCCGGGTGAGCGTGATGTTCGAGAACGTCACGCGGGAGGGCAGGTTCCACACGAAGCCGTTGTTGCCGCCCTCCTGGTGCTGGTGGATCTCGACGGAGGAGCTGAGTCCCTCGCAGCCGTTGAACGTGCCCAGGTTCTCGCCGTCGATGGTCAGGTTGAAGAAGATGGTGGAGCCGGGGTCAAGGTCGCTGGCCATCGATCACTGCCTTTCTGCGGACGAGTCGGGTGGGCCCGGGGTGCGGGCCGAAGTGGCGCGGGCGGGCCGGCGGGTCGGCCCGGCGGGGGCCGCCCGCCGGGCGGCGCGGTCAGCGGCGGGAGTCACGCAACCTGCCGATCCGCTCCCGGTCCAGCCGCAGTTCGGTGCGCAGCAGCCGGGTCAGCGGGCCGATCAGCCGGTGCGTCAACTCGTCCACCTGGCCGTCGGAGAGCGTGCGGGCGTCGAAGTCGGCGCCGCCCGCGGCGTCGTTGCCGCCGCTCCCGCTGTTCCCGCCGTTCCCGCGGGGCGGGTTGGTGCGGCGGGTGTCGTAACGGCTGTACGCGGGTGGCGGGTCGGCCGGTGGTTTGGCGGCGCGGGAGCCGCCGCTGCTTCCGCCGTCGTCCCGGCCCACCGTGACGGGCGTGACCCGCGCCTCGGCGGTGCGCTGCGGGGAGACGAACTTCGTCATCCGCGAGGCGAGCGACGGTGTGGCGGGTGCGCGCTGCACCGGCAGCTCCGCGGCGGACGTGGAGGTGACCGGGGCGAGGGAGACGGCGGCCTGCGCCGAGGTCGGGACCGCCTGGTGCACGGCGGTCTGTACGGCGGTCTGTACGGCGGCCGGTACGCCGCCGGTGGCCGTGCCGGCCGCTACGGGCGCGAGCACCGCGCGCTGCACCGGCAACTGCCCGGTGGGCGCGCCGGATACGCCGACCGCGGGCGTCGCGGGCCGTACGGCGGGGAACGCCTCGGCGACGCCGTTCAGCGGCAGCGCGTCGGTGCCGTGCCGGACCGGTCCTGTGCTGTCGGGGCGTACGTCCGGGCTCGGCACCGGCATGGGCGCGGGAACCGGCGCGTGGAGCGCGGCGGTCGGCGCGGCCCCGGCGGCCGCCATGCGCTGCACGGCGGGGAGCGGGTGCGCGGAGCGGGCCGCCGGCGGGTTGCCGGTCACCGGGGTCAGCGGCGCGGCGGTGCCGAGGGGCGCGGTGGCGAGCGGTCCGGCCATCGAGCGCTGGACGAATCCGGGCCCGGCCGTGGTCGCGGCCGTGGACATGGTCGCGGGCGCCGGGCGTACGGGTGCGGGTGCAGGCACGGATGCGGGTACGGGGGCGGCGGGCGGAACGGCTCCGGTCGCCGGGGCCGGCCCTCCGGCCGCGGTACGGCGCTGCACCGGCGCGGTGGCCGGCTGCGCGACAGCCGCCGTCCCCAACGGGTTCGCGCCGGACGGCTGTTGGGGAGACGGCTGGGGACGGGTCGCGGACGCTTCGGGGTGCCCGGTGGGGCGCAGGGGCACCGCCGCCGGTGTGGCGGGCTGCCGGGGGCCCGCGGCCGCCACGGGCCGCAGGGTCGTCCGCACCGGACGTGCGGACGCCAACGGCCTTGCGGCCACCGCGCGTTGCACGGGGGCGGGAGAGGAGGCGGGGGCCGCTGCCGCCGTGGTCGCCGTGGCCGTCGCGCGGTCGCCGCCGGAGGGCGGGACCGGTGCACCGGCGGTGCCCGTGGCGCTGTTCTGGCCGGCGGGGGTGGCCGCGCCGCGCTGCACGGGAGCCGGGCCGGCCGGGACGCTTGCCGAACCGGCCGACGGGGAGGGCGCGTTCGGCGCGCTCGGCGCGTTCGGCGCGGCGGACGCGCGCTGGACGGGAGCGGTGGGCGACTGGCTCACGGGGGGAGCGCCGCCGGGCGAACGGTCCGGTGCGGAGGGCGGGTTCGAGGCCGCCGACGGCTGCGGGAACGGCACCGCGGTCTGCGGGCGCGTCGGCGTACCGGCCGGGGCGCCGGGAGCGGCCGGGGCGGCCGGCACAACCGGTACGGCCGGGGTGCTGCCGGACGGGCCCGCAACGCCCTTGCTGACAGCGGAGGTTGTACCCGCCTGCGGGGCGGACGGCCGGACCGCTGCCGAGGCGGCGGACCTCTGTACCGCGCGTCCGGTGAGCGGCGCCGCGCCGGGCGGCGGCGCGGACATCGGGGCGCCGAGCAGCGGCCGTTGCCGGGGGGCCGAGCCGCCCGGGGTGGTGGCGGGCCGCGATCCCGTGCTGCCCGAGGGCGCGGCCGGGCCGGCCACCGGACCGGTGGCCGCCCGCTGGACGGGAGCCGCCGCGGCGGGACCCGCGGCCTGCCCGGGAGAAGGCACGGGTGCGCCGAGCCCGGCGGACGGGGTCGTCGGGTCAGCGGCCGGGCGCTGGACGGCGCCGGGTCCGGCGGGTGCCGCACCCGCACCCGCAGGCGCGGCCGAGGGGCCGTGGGGCACGGACGGCCCGTCGGCCCCGCGCGGCGCGGAGACCGGAAGCGCCGAAGTCGCGCCCTGGGCCGAGGACATGGGCGCCCCGAGCCCGGTCGCCGGGGGCACCGGACCCGCCGGGGTCGTGCCGCTCGTCGGGGTCGCCGGGGTCGCCGCGTTCGCCGGGTTCGCCGGGGGCACCGCACGGCGCTGAACGGCCGCGGGAGCAGCGGGCGTCGCCCCGGGCGCGGCCGAGGCCGCGGGTGACGTACCCGGGCCGGCCGGTCGTACGGGTACGGGTACGGGTACCGACGTGGAACCGCCGGTGCCCGCCGAACTCCGCCCGGTCGGCGGCCCGATCGGGCTCTGCCGCGCGGGAGCGGGGCTCGCCGGGGGAGCGGCGGCGGACGTCCGCCGCTGGACCTGGGCCACCGGGTGCACGGGGGCGGGTCCCTGGAGGGGCGCGCCGAGCCCGCCGGTGCGGCCGGCGCCGCCCTGCGCGGGCGTGGCCGTCCGCTGAACGGGGGCCACCGGAAGGGAAGTCGAGGCGTTCTGGGGCGCGCCGGCGTCGGGCGCCGCGAGGGGCGCCGTACGGGCCGGGGCGCTGTCACCGCCGGGCGTACCGCGGCCCGGGAGCGGGCCGGTGGCGGCGCCCTCGCGCTCGATCTGCCGCTGGACCGGCGCAGGGGCAGGCGCGGGTGCCGGTCCGGGGGGCGTGCCACCGCCCGGTCCGCCGAACCCGCCTGATCCGCCGGGGCTGTTGCCGCCCGGCTCCCCGCCCGTTCCGCCGGCGGACCCGCCACCGGCCGGCCCGGAGGACGTGGTGGGGGCGGTGGGGGCGTTGACCGGTGCGACCGGCGCGCTCGGCGCCGGGGTGACGGTCGGAAGCGCGCGTCGCGCCACCTGCGGGGCCGGCGCCCTGGTCAGCGCGGTGGGCGCGGGCGGCCTGGACACCAGCGGCACCACGCGGGGCCCGGTGGCCTGGGCCGCCGACACCGCGCGCTGCACCGCGGGTCCGGCCGCCGGCTCCGCCGGGACGTCGCCGCTGCC
>NZ_JBFBIV010000028.1:0-109492 GCF_040702025.1 Streptomyces sp. NPDC088194
CCGCCCAAAGGGCGGGGCCCGTGGCGTCTGGTGCGTGCGATCGCAAGGCGGAGGGTTGTCCTCGTAGTGGGCCTACTCGGACAAGCCCGACAACGCAGCGAGCGTGCGTATCAGGCGCCACGGGGCAGGCGGGACTTCCAAAACACGGCCTAGTCCTGCGGCTCCAGGCCGGCCCGGATCAGGCCGTAGGCGCAGGCGTCCTCGAGTGCCTGCCAGGACGCGGCGATGACGTTGTCGGCGACGCCGACCGTGGACCACTCGGCCGCGCCGTCGGACGTGGTGATGAGGACCCGGGTGGTGGAGTCGGTGCCGGAACGGCCTTCGAGGATACGGACCCGGTAGTCGACCAGCGCGAACGTGCCGAGCTGCGGGTAGATCTGCTCCAGCGCCACCCGCAGGGCGCGGTCGAGCGCGTTGACCGGGCCGTTGCCCTCGGCGGTGGCGACGATCCGCTCGCCCTTCGCCCACAGCTTCACGGTGGCCTCGTTGGCGTGCGAGCCGTCGGGGCGGTCCTCGGTGATGGCGCGCCAGGACTCGGTGCGGAAGAAGCGCCGCGGCCCGTCCGGCCGGCCGGCCTGGAGTTCGTCGCGCAGCAGCAGCGCGAAGGAGGCGTCGGCGGCCTCGTACGTGTAGCCCTTCAGCTCACGCTCCTTGACCCGGGCCACCACCCGGCCGACCAGCTCGCGGTCGCCGCCGAGGTCGATGCCGAGCTCCTTGCCCTTCAGCTCGATCGAGGCGCGGCCGGCCATGTCGGAGACCAGCATCCGCATGGTGTTGCCGACCCGCTCGGGGTCGATGTGCTGGTAGAGGTCCGGGTCGACCTTGATCGCGGAGGCGTGCAGCCCGGCCTTGTGCGCGAACGCGGACACGCCCACGTACGGCTGGTGCGTGGAGGAGGGCAGGTTGACGATCTCGGCGATGGCGTGCGAGATCCGGGTCATCTCGCCGAGCGCGCCCTCGGGCAGCACCCGCCGGTCGTGCTTGAGCTCCAGCGCGGCGGCGACCGGGAAGAGGTTGGCGTTGCCGACCCGCTCGCCGTAGCCGTTGGCGGTGCACTGCACGTGCGTGGCGCCGGCGTCCACCGCGGCAAGGGTGTTGGCGACCGCGCAGCCGGTGTCGTCCTGGGCGTGCATGCCGAGCCGCGCGCCGGTGTCGGCGAGCACCTGCGCGGTGACCGCCTGCACCTGCTTGGGCAGCATCCCGCCGTTGGTGTCGCAGAGCACCACCACGGACGCGCCGGCCTCGTGCGCGGCGCTGACCACGGCGGTGGCGTACGCCGGGTTGGCCCGGTAGCCGTCGAAGAAGTGCTCGCAGTCCACGAAGACCCGGCGGCCCTGGGCGACGAGGTACGCGACGCTGTCGCGGACCATCTCCAGGTTCTCCTCCAGCGTGGTGCGCAGTGCCAGTTCCACGTGCCGGTCATGGGACTTGGCGACCAGCGTGATGACCGGCGCGCCGGACTCCAGCAGCGCGTTGACCTGCGGGTCGTCGGCGGCCTTGGCGCCCGGGCGGCGGGTGGCGCCGAACGCCACCAGCGTGGCGTGCTTCAGCTCCAACTCGGCGGCGGCCCGGGCGAAGAACTCGGTGTCGCGGGGGTTGGCACCGGGCCAGCCGCCCTCGATGAAGCCCACACCGAAGTCGTCCAGGTGCCGCGCGATGCTCAGCTTGTCGGCGACGGTGAGGTTGATGCCCTCGCGCTGCGCGCCGTCGCGCAGCGTGGTGTCGAAGACGTGGAAGCTGTCGTCGGGTTCGGCGGTCATGGCAGTTGCAACTCCTGTCGGGTGGGTGGGGTTACCCCCGAACGGCGTTCACCATCCGGAGGTTCCGACTCCACTTGCCCCCAGTCTCCTCGTGCGCTCCCGCCTCCGGCGCGGGTGGGCCGGGAAACGAAAAAACCTCTCGCGGATGCGAGAGGTCTGCACGCGGGTCTGGGGCACGGTGGCGTTCCACTTGGGTTCAGCGGAAGCGTCACTGCGGACCGGCGTGCCTGCGGCCAATAATCAGCGTGGCGTACGAGGACACAGCTGCAGTGTGGCACACCTTTCCGCCATTCGGGTTGCCGTCTCACGTTCTGGGCCCCCGCCGCGGAGGCGGGGGCCCAGCGCCCTCGCGGGCCCAGCGCCCTCGCGGGCCCAGCGTCCTCGGGGCTACACGCCGAGCGGGTGCATCCAGCCGTGCGGGTCGGCGGCCTGGCCCGTCTGGATGTCGAGCAGCGCGGAGCGCAGTCGCATGGTGACCTCGCCCGGACCGCCGTCGCCCACCGTCCAGTTCGCCCGGGTGGACTTGACCGAGCCGACCGGGGTGATCACGGCGGCGGTGCCGCAGGCGAACACCTCGGTGAGGGTGCCGTCCTCGTTGCCGCGCTTCCAGTCCTCGACGCTGATCCGGCCCTCGCCGACTTCGTACCCGAGGTCCGCGGCGATGGCGAGCAGCGAGTCCCGGGTGATCCCGGGCAGCAGCGAACCGGTGAGCGAGGGCGTGACGATCCGGTTGCCGTACACGAAGTACAGGTTCATGCCCCCCATCTCCTCGATCCAGCGCCGCTCGATCGCGTCGAGCCAGACCACCTGGTCGCAGCCGTGCTCGATGGCCTGCGCCTGGGCGACGAGGGAGGCCGCGTAGTTGCCGCCGGTCTTGGCCGCGCCGGTGCCGCCGGGGGCCGCGCGGACGTACTCCTCGGAGAGCCAGACCGAGACCGGCTTGACGCCGCCGGAGAAGTAGGCGCCGGCCGGGGAGGCGATGACCAGGAAGAGGTACTCGTCGGCCGGGCGGACGCCGAGCCCGACCTCGGTGGCGATCATGAACGGCCGCAGGTAGAGCGAGGCTTCGCCCTCGGTGGGCACCCAGTCCTTGTCCTGGCGGACCAGCACGTCGCACGCCTCGATGAAGGTCTCCACCGGCAGTTCGGGCATCGCCAGCCGCCGCGAGGACGCCTGGAAGCGCAGCGCGTTGGCCTCGGGGCGGAAGGTGGCCACGCCGCCGTCGGGCTGGCGGTACGCCTTGAGGCCCTCGAAGATCGTCTGCGCGTAGTGCAGCGTCATGTTCGCCGGGTCGACCGACAGCGGGGCGTACGGGACGAGCTGGGCGTCGTGCCAGCCGCGGCCGGCAGTCCACTTGATGGTGACCATGTGGTCGGTGAAGTACCGTCCGAAACCGGGGTCGGACAGGATCGCCTCGCGCTCGGCCGCGGGCAGCGGGTGCGAGGAGGGCTTCAACTCGATCGTGGGCGTCGTCATCTTCAGTTCCTTCACCATGTCGCTGACGCCCTCGAACGTACTGCTAGGACGTCCTACTTTCCCGCCGTGCAGCGGCCCCGCCACTGATTATCGCAGCGACGGGGCCGGGTCGTACCTGGGGAGCCGGCTCTGCCGAGTCAGCCGGCCACGCGAGCGGCCAGCGCGTCGCCGATCTGCACGGTGGAGCGGGCCGGGCCGCCGGTGCGTTCGGCCAGGTCGGCCTGGACGGCGGCGTCGATCCGGTCGGCCTCCGCGTCGTAGCCGAGGTGGCGCAGCAGCAGCGCGACGGAGAGCACGGTCGCGGTCGGGTCGGCCTTGGACTGGCCGGCGATGTCCGGGGCCGAGCCGTGCACGGGCTCGAACATCGAGGGGAACTCGCGGCTGGGGTTGATGTTGCCGCTCGCCGCCACGCCGATGCCGCCGGAGACGGCCGCGGCGAGGTCGGTGACGATGTCGCCGAACAGGTTGTCGGTGACGATCACGTCGAACCGCTCGGGCTGCGTGACGAGGAAGATCATGGTGGCGTCGACGTGCAGGTAGTCGGTGCTGACGTCGGGGAACTCCTTGCCGACCGCCTCGAAGACCCGGGTCCACAGACCGCCGGCGTGCACCAGCACGTTGTTCTTGTGCACCAGGGTGAGCTTCTTGCGCGGGCGGGCCTGGGCGCGGGCGTACGCGTCGCGCACCACGCGCTCGATGCCGTACGCGGTGTTGAGGCTCACCTCGGTGGCGACCTCGGCGGGGGTACCGGTCCTGATCGCGCCGCCGTTGCCGGTGTACGGGCCCTCGGTGCCTTCGCGGACCACCACGAAGTCGATGTCCGGGCTGCCCGCGAGCGGGGTGCCCACGCCGGGGAACAGCTTGCTGGGCCGGAGGTTGACGAAGTGGTCGAAGGCGAACCGCAGCTTCAGCAGGAAACCGCGCTCCAGCACGCCGGACGGCACCGACGGGTCGCCGATCGCCCCGAGCAGGATCGCGTCGTGGGCCTTCAGCTCCGCGAGGTCCGCGTCGGTGAGGGTCTGACCGGTGGCGTGATAGCGCTTGGCGCCGAAGTCGTACTCCTTCGTCTCCAGCTTGGTTTCCTGCGGGAGCGCCGCGGCGAGGACTTTGAGACCCTCGGTGACGACTTCTTGACCGATTCCGTCGCCGGGGATCACTGCGAGGTTGATGCTGCGAGACATGCGGGGCACCCTACTCCGCGTCTTGACCTATGACACGGCATGTCCGCATGTCGGACGCAGGTGTGTGGGTACGGGGTGGGGGGTGGGTACGGCGCCGGCTGCGGCTACGGCTCAGTGCTCGTGGCCGGTGGAGCCGCCGTTGTCGCGGCGGTCCATGGAGCGCTGCAGGGCGCGCAGGGCGTTCTGGCGGGCGGTCTCGTCCATGGTGATCAACTCCATTGGAAAGCGGTGGAGACGGGTGGAGGTGAGACGTGCCATGGAACGCGGGCGGAGAGTCGCGCCGCGGGGGGTGACCCCGCCTGGAGTGCGCCGGACTCCTGTCCGCCGTCCGCTCGATCGAGCGGGAAACGTTCGGCTTCTTCCAAAGCTAGGACACAGCGGACGTCCTGTCGCCAGGATTACTCGGACTTCCTACTATCTGAGACGGCGGGTCGTCCGTTCGGCCCCACGCGCCGCGAAAACCGGTACAAGGCGGCCCGAAACGGCAGCTCGAAACGGCAGCCCGGCGCGGCAGCCCGCAGGGGCCCGTCATGGAAGCCGCCCCCGTCTCCACGGGGGTCAGGAGACGGGGGCGGCGGAACGAGGGGCCGAGGTGCTCAGCCCTGGTGCGGGTAGCGGTAGTCGGTCGGCGGGACCAGCGCCTCCTTGATGGCACGGGTCGAGGTCCACCGGAGGAGGTTCTGCGCGGAGCCGGCCTTGTCGTTGGTGCCCGAGGCACGGGCGCCGCCGAAGGGCTGCTGGCCGACCACGGCACCGGTCGACTTGTCGTTGATGTAGAAGTTGCCGGCCGCGAAGCGCAGCCGCTCCATCACGTGCGCCACGGCCGCGCGGTCGCGGGCGACGACCGAGCCGGTGAGGGCGTACGGCGCCACGGACTCCATCTGGTCGAGCATCGCGTCGAAGGCCGTGCCGTCGGTGTCGTCGCTGTCGTCGTAGACGTGCACGGCGAGCAGCGGGCCGAAGTACTCCTCGCGGAAGATCTCGTTGCCCGGGTCGGTGCAGAGCAGCACCGTCGGGCGGACGAACCAGCCGACCGAGTCGTCGTACGTGCCGCCGGCCACCACCTCGACGGCCGGGTCGGCCTTGGCGCGCTCGATCGCGGCCTTGTTCTTGGCGAACGCGGCCTCGTCGATGAGGGCGCCGACGAAGTTGGTGAGGTCGGTGACGTCGCCCATGGTGATGCCGTCGACCTCGGCGGCGAACTCCTCCTTGAAGCCGCCCTCCCAGATCGAGCGGGGGATGTAGGCGCGCGAGGAGGCCGAGCACTTCTGGCCCTGGTACTCGAAGGAGCCGCGGGTGAGCGCGGTCTTCAGCACCGCCGGGTCGGCCGACGGGTGGGCGACCACGAAGTCCTTGCCGCCGGTCTCGCCGACGATCCGCGGGTAGGAGCGGTAGCCCTCGATGTTCTCGCCGACCGTGCGCCACAGGTACTGGAAGGTCTTGGTGGAGCCGGTGAAGTGGATGCCGGCCAGGTCGGGGTGGGTGAGCGCCACCTCGGAGACGGCCTCGCCGCGCCCGGTGACCAGGTTGATGACACCGTCGGGCAGCCCGGCCTCCTTCAGCAGCCGCATCAGCAGCAGCGCGGAGTGCGTCTGGGTGGGCGCCGGCTTCCACACCACCACGTTGCCCATCAGCGCGGGGGCGGTGGGCAGGTTGCCCGCGATCGCGGTGAAGTTGAACGGCGTGATCGCGTAGACGAAGCCCTCCAGCGGGCGGTGGTCGAGCCGGTTCCACACGCCGGGCGCGTTGGCGACCGGCTGCTCGGCGAGGATCTGCCGGGCGAAGTGGACGTTGAACCGCCAGAAGTCGACGAGCTCGCAGGGGCTGTCGATCTCGGCCTGCTGCACCGTCTTGGACTGGCCGAGCATGGTGGAGGCGACCAGCGTCTCCCGCCAGGGGCCGGCCAGCAGTTCGGCGGCGCGCAGGATGATGGCGGCGCGGTCGTCGAAGGAGGTGGCGCGCCAGGCCGGGGCGGCGGCCAGCGCCGCGTCCACGGCGTCCCGCGCGTCCTGGCTGTCGGCGGCGGTGCCGCTGCCCAGCTTGGCGGCGTGGTTGTGCGGCTGCACCACCTCGAACCGGTCGCCGCCGCCCGGCCGTTCCCGGCCGCCGATCACCAGCGGCAGCTCGATCGGGTTGCCGGCCAGTTCCTTGAGCTTCGCTTCGAGCCGAGCGCGTTCCGGGCTGCCGGGCGCGTAGGTGTGCACCGGCTCGTTGACCGGCACGGGGACCTGGGTCACAGCGTCCATGGAGCGTGTCTCCTTGTGGGATCGGTTCAGCGGCTGGGGGCGAAGGAGCGCAGGAAGAAGGCGAGGTTCGCCGGGCGCTCGGCGAGGCGGCGCATGAAGTAGCCGTACCAGTCTGCGCCGTAGGGGACGTAGATGCGCATCCGCTCCCCGGACGCCGCGAGTCGCCGCTGCTCGGCGGTGCGGATGCCGTAGAGCATCTGGAACTCGTAGGAGCCGGGCGCGCGGCCGGCGCGGGCGGCGAGGTCCTGGGCGATGGCGATCATGCGCGGGTCGTGCGAGCCGACCATCGGGTAGCCGTCGCCCTCGAAGAGGGTCCGCAGCGCGCGGACGTAGGCGCGGTCGACGGACTTGCGGTCCTGGAAGGCGACGTGCGCGGGCTCCTTGTAGGCGCCCTTGACCAGCCGGACCCGCGAGCCGGCGGTGGCCAGGTCGCGGGCGTCGGCCTCGGTGCGGAAGAGGTACGACTGGAGCACGGCGCCGGTGCGCGGGTGCTCGCGGCGCAGCTCGCGCAGGACGGCCAGCGTCGAGTCGACGGTGGTGTGGTCCTCCATGTCGAGCGTGACGGTGGTGCCGGTCGCGGTGGCGAGTTCGGCGACCGCGCGGACGTTCTCCAGCGCGACGTCGTGGCCGCCGTCGGGCAGCGCCTGGCCGAAGGCGGAGAGCTTCACCGAGACCTCGGCGCGGTCGCCGAGGTCCGCGGCGGCCAGCGTCTCCAGCAGCCGCAGGTAGGCGTCGCGGGTGTGCCGGGCGGTGGCGCGGTCGGTGACGTCCTCGCCGAGGTGGTCGAGGGTGACGTCGAGACCGCTCGCGGTCAGCGCGTGGACGGTGTCCATCGCGGGGTGCAGCGCGTCACCCGCGACGAAGCGCTCGACCACCGGACGGGTGACGGGCGCGGCGGCGACGACGCGGCGCAGCCGGTCGCTGCGCGACGCGGCGAGCAGCACGGGACCGAGCACTGGGAGCCTCCTGGCGGGTGGCGGGACAGCGGAGGGGAAAGGGTTGTGGGTGCGGCGGGGGTACCGCCGCACCGGAGCGGCAGCACGGATCACGTGCCGTCACCGTGAATCTAGGTACCGGCCGCCGCGCGGGCCATCGACACCTGTCACGCATCCGGGTGCGACCCCTCATACATATGTATGAGGGCGATGAGGGAGAATGGACGCGTGGCCGCTGACTACGGTGATTTCCAGGATCTGGTGGACGAGGTCTCGGCGCTGCTCGGGGCGCCCGCGACGCTGGAGGACCGGGACTTCCGGCTGATCGCGTTCGGCGTGCACGACGGCGACGACGAAGCGGCGGTCGACCCGGTGCGGACCCGATCGATCCTGACCCGGCGCTCGACCGCGGAGGTCCGCGCCTGGTTCGAGCGGTTCGGCATCGCCCGCGCCACCGCCCCGATCCGTATCCCCGCGGCCCCCTCGGCGGGCGTCTTCACCGGCCGGCTCTGCCTCCCGGTCCGGCACGGCGGGGTGGTCTACGGCTACGTCTGGCTGCTCGACGAGGCCGACCACTCCCCCGCGCAGCTCAGCGCGGCGATGTCGGTCGCGGCACGGATCGGCGACCGGCTCGCCGCGATGTCGGTGGCCGGGACCGAGGCCGCCCAGGCGCTGCGGGCGCTGCTCACCGGGGCGACCCGGGCCGCGCGGGACACCGCGGAGGACTCGCTGCGCAAGGCGCTGGGCCCGGACGCGGACGAGCCGCACGCGCTGGTGTGCGTGTGGCCGCCGGACCGGGGCGGCAAGCGGCTCGCCGCGTCCCCGCCGGACCGCTGGGCCGAGCACTCGGACGACCTGCCGGGCGCGCGTACGGTGCCGGGCGCCGCGGCGATCGTGAAGGTGCCGGGGTGGGGCCGCTGGGAGACGGTCGCGGTGCTGGTACGGCTGCGCTCGCCGCAGGTGCTCGCGCCCGCGCGGACGGCCGCGACCCGGGTGCTGGCCGCGCTCGCGGCGAGCGCGGCGGCGAGTGCGGGGGCCGCTACGGGTGGGGCTGCGGGGGCGGGCAGGGCCGCGGCCGAGCCAGGCACCGGTGCCGGTGCCGGTGCCGCCGAGACGGAGGGGCTGGTCGCGGGGGTGAGCGACGCGCGCACCGCGCTGGCCGCGCTGCCCGGAGCCTGGCAGGAGGCGACCGCGTCCGCCCGGGCCGCCCGGGCCCAGCCGCTGCTCGGCCCGATCGCCAAGTGGTCGGGGATCGGCCCGTACCGGCTGCTCACCGCACTGCCGGCCGACGCGCCGCCGGACCCGGCGATCGCTCCCCTGCTCACCGCGGCACACCGCGAACTCGCCCACACCGCCGAGGTGTTCCTCGACCACGCGGGCCAGGCCGGCCGCACCGCCACCGCCCTGGCGATCCACCGCCAGACCCTCTACTACCGGCTGTCCCGCATCGAGCAGCTCACCGGCCTCGACCTCTCCGACGGCGAGTCCCGCCTCCTGCTCCACATGGCCCTGAAGGCGGCCCGCCTGTAGAGGGGCGGACCGCACCGCGGTCGTATACGACTACATGCGGTCGATCTCGGTCAGGTCGATGTCGATGGTGAACGGAGCGGAGAGCTTGAGGCGGTCGTGGTGGATGCCGGTCAGCGCGTACGCGTGGCCGAGCCGATCCAACTCGTAGGTGTGGACGACTGGACGACCGCCGTCCATCCGCTCGACCAACCAGAAGTGCGGGATACCCGCGTGCGCGTAGAGCTGCGGCTTGCGCGCCCGGTCACGGCTGGCGGACTCCGGCGAGACCACCTCCACGGCGAGGACCACGTCCTCGGCCCGGTAGCTCGTCTCGGCGTGTCCGCCAGCCGGTACCGCCCGTTCGTGCAGCACCGTCAGGTCCGGTTCCGGCCGGTTCTCCCTGTCCAGCACGATGGTCATTTCCCGGCGCACCCTGAGGCCGTCGGGAGCATGCATGCGAAGTCCTCTCTCCAGCAGAAACATCGCCAGAGTATGGAAACTCTTCTGCGGACTCGCGAAAACGAGGCTCCCGTCGATCAGCTCGGTGTGCGGCGGGAGATCGGGGATGCGGTCGAGGTCGTCCGCGGTGAAGCCACCCGGAGGGGGAAAAACCCAGTCCGGGAGTTTTTCGGCAGTCATCTGCCCTCCCATGGACGGGATCTTGTCGGCATTGATCAGATGAACGCCAGAAAACACCGGCGCTACCACCCAAAAGGGTTATTTGTAGTACCGGTGTTCCCTGGTCAGAGCGCTCAGATCAAGCGTACGCGCAATCGTCGTCCGGAATTCAGTCCGTGAGATTGACGGCGCGGGCCGACGTCGCACCGATCTCGTCGGCGATGTCGGTGAGGACGCCGGCCGGGATGGTGGAGTCGACGGTCAGGGCCACCAGGGCGTCGCCGCCGGCGGCCGCGCGGGCGACCTGCATGCCGGCGATGTTGACGCCGACCTCACCGAGGATGCGACCGATGGTGCCCACGATGCCCGGGCGGTCGGTGTAGCGCAGGAAGGCCATGTGGTCGGCGAGCGCGAGGTCGACGTCCTCGTCGCCGACCGCGACGACCTTCTGCAGGTTCTTCGGGCCGGCCAGCGTGCCGGAGACCGACACCTCGGTGCCGTCGGCGAGGGTGCCGCGCACGGTGACGAGGTTGCGGTGGTTGGGCGACTCGGAGCTGGTGGTGAGGCGGACCTCCACCCCGCGCTCCTGCGCGAACAGCGGCGCGTTGACGTACGACACCGTCTCGGCCACGACGTCCTCGAACACGCCCTTGAGCGCGCTGAGTTCGAGCACCTTGACGTCGTGCTGGGTGATCTCGCCGCAGACCTCGACATCGAGGCGGGCGGCGACCTCGCCGGCCAGCGCGGTGAAGATCCGGCCCAGCTTCTCGGCGAGCGGCAGCCCGGGCTTGACGTCCTCGGCGATGACGCCGCCCTGCACGTTGACCGCGTCCGGGACCAGTTCACCGGCGAGCGCGAGCCGCACCGACTTGGCGACCGCGATGCCCGCCTTCTCCTGCGCCTCGTCGGTGGAGGCGCCCAGGTGCGGGGTCGCCACCACGTTGTCGAACTGGAAGAGCGGGGAGTCGGTGCACGGCTCCTTCGCGTACACGTCCAGGCCCGCGCCGGCCACCCGGCCCTCCTTGAGCGCGGCGGCCAGCGCCTCCTCGTCGACGATCCCGCCGCGCGCGGCGTTGACGATCCGCACCGACGGCTTGACCTTGTGCAGCGCCTCGTCGCCGATCAGGCCGAGCGTCTCGGGGGTCTTCGGCAGGTGGACGGTGATGAAGTCGGAGACCTCCAGCAGCTCGTCCAGGGTGAGCAGCTTGACCCCCATCTGGGCGGCGCGAGCCGGCTGCACGTAGGGGTCGTACGCGACGACGTTCATCCCGAAGGCGGACATCCGCTGGGTGACCAGGACACCGATCCGGCCCAGGCCCACCACGCCGAGGGTCTTCTCGCTCAGCTCGACGCCGGTGTACTTGTTGCGCTTCCACTCACCGGCCTTCAGCGCCGAGTTGGCGGGCGCGATGTTGCGGGCGGTGGCGATGATCAGGCCGCAGGCGAGCTCGGCGGCGGTGACGATGTTGGAGGTCGGGGCGTTCACGACCATCACGCCGGCCTTGGTGGCGGCGGCCACGTCGACGTTGTCCAGGCCGACGCCCGCGCGGGCGACGACCCGCAGTTTGTTCGCGGCGGCGACCGCTTCGGCGTCGACCTTGGTGGCGCTGCGGATCAGGATGGCGTCGACATCGGAGATCGCGGACAGCAGTTCGGCTCGGTCCGCGCCATTGCAGTGCCGGATCTCGAAATCCGGGCCGAGCGCGTCGACCGTGGCCGGCGACAGCTCTTCTGCGATGAGTACGACAGGCTTCTGGCTCACGTGGTCCTCACTTGTTCCTGCGGGGGCGGCCGGTCCCGTGGGGCCGCTCCGGGGAGGGCGGGGTAGTGGGCTGACGCCTGAGCTCGCGCAGTGGCCGGCCGAGGTACGAGGCCGTCCGCGGAGCGAGTGAACAGGAAGCCCACCCATCCGAGGTAGTGGGCTGACGCCTGAGCTCGCGCAGTGGCCGGCCGAGGTACGAGGCCGTCCGCGGAGCGAGTGAACAGGAAGCCCACCCATCAGGGGATGGCATGCCGCGTGGAAGACGCACGACGCTGTGAGCCTGACGCGCTTGTTAAGGGAGTGTATCGGCGGGGTGGACCAGCGCCATCGCCGAAATGGAAGGATCACCCACAAGGGTTGCGTCGCTTCGTACAAACCCCGCCGGTTCTCCCCTGTTCAGGGGACCGGCCGGTGTACGAAGCGACGCTCGTCCGGCATTCGTCCGGGGGGTTGCCCCGGCGCGGCCTTACGCCTCCTCGTCCACCCAGCTCATCAGCTTGCGCAGCTTGCGACCGGTGGTCTCCAGCAGGTGGCCCTCGTCGGCCTTCTTGTACTCGTTGTACTTCGGCAGGCCCGCGTTGTACTCGGCGATCCAGTTGTTGGCGAAGGTGCCGTCCTGGATCTCGCCGAGGATCTTCTTCATCTCGGCCTTGGTGTTCTCGTTGATGATCCGCGGGCCGGAGACGTAGTCGCCCCACTCGGCGGTCTCGGAGACCGACCAGCGCATCTTCTCCAGGCCGCCCTCGTACATCAGGTCCACGATGAGCTTCAGCTCGTGCAGGCACTCGAAGTACGCGATCTCCGGCTGGTAGCCGGCCTCGACCAGGGTCTCGAAGCCCGCCTTGACCAGCGCGGAGGTGCCGCCGCACAGCACCGCCTGCTCGCCGAAGAGGTCGGTCTCGGTCTCCTCGGTGAAGGTGGTCTTGATGACGCCGGCGCGGGTGCCGCCGATGCCCTTGGCGTACGAGAGCGCGAGCGCGAACGCCTTGCCGGTGGCGTCCTGCTCGACGGCCACGATGCACGGCACGCCGCGGCCTTCCTCGTACTGGCGGCGGACCAGGTGGCCCGGGCCCTTCGGGGCCACCATGCAGACGTCCACACCGGCCGGCGGCTTGATGAAGTCGTAGCGGATGTTGAGGCCGTGGCCGAAGAAGATGGCGTCGCCGTCCTTGAGGTTGTCCTTGATGGAGTCCTCGTAGACGCGGGCCTGGATCGGGTCGGGCACCAGGATCATGATGACGTCGGCTTCGGCGGCGGCCTCGGCGACCGTCACCACGCGCAGGCCCTGCTCCTCGGCCTGCGCCTTGGACTTGGAGCCCTCGTGCAGACCGACGCGCACATCGACGCCGGAGTCACGCAGCGACAGCGCGTGGGCGTGGCCCTGGCTGCCGTAGCCGATGACCGCGACCTTGCGGCCCTGGATGATGGACAGGTCGGCGTCGTCGTCGTAGAACAGCTCGGCCACTTCGGGTCTCTCCTTGGATCGGTTGGTACGGCCCACCGTACGACGGGTGGGCGAGAAGGGGTTTCGGGGTCTCGCCATACGGATCGGCCGGCGCGCGGATCACCCGCGCCGGCCGATCCGCTGCTTCACGCGGAACGGTCGAGCGCGCGCAGGCTCCGGTCGGTGATGGAGCGGGCGCCGCGGCCGATGGCGATGGTGCCGGACTGGACCAGCTCCTTGATGCCGAACGGTTCCAGCATCTTGAGCATGGCCTCCAACTTGTCGGCGCCGCCGGTGGCTTCGATGGTGACGGCCTCCGGGGAGACGTCGACGGTCTTGGCGCGGAAGAGCTGCACGATCTCCACGATCTGCGACCGGGTCTCGTTGTCGGCCCGCACCTTCACCAGCACGAGTTCACGGGCGACCGCCGCCGACGGGTCGAGTTCGACGATCTTCAGCACGTTGACCAGCTTGTTGAGCTGCTTGGTGACCTGTTCGAGCGGCAGTTGGTCCACCACGTTGACGACGATGGTGATCCGCGAGATCTCGGGGTGCTCGGTGGTGCCGACCGCGAGGGAGTCGATGTTGAAGCCGCGGCGCGAGAACAGCGCGGTGATCCGCGCCAGGACGCCGGGCTTGTTCTCCACCAGGACGGAGAGGGTGTGCTTGGACATGTCTGTGGTTTCCTTCGTCGGACGTCAGTCGGACGTCAGTCGGCCGCTCTTCTGGTCGGAGGTCCTGCTCTCTCCCGCAGCGGGCGGCCTCGCTCCTCGGCCGCCCGCTGCGGGAGCTCGGGCGTCAGTCCTCCGCGCCGTCGCCGAAGTCAGGCCGCACGTCCCTCGCCGCCATGATCTCGTCGTTGGAGGTGCCGGCCGCGACCATCGGCCAGACCATGGCGTCCTCGTGCACGATGAAGTCGACGACCACCGGGCGGTCGTTGATCTCGTTCGCCTTGGCGATGACCGCGTCCAGCTCGTCGGGGGACTCGCAGCGCAGACCGACGCAGCCCATCGCCTCGGAGAGCTTGACGAAGTCCGGCACCCGGGTGCCGCGGTTCTGGATGGAGCCGACACCCTGGGTGGAGCCGGGCACGCTCTCGGCGCCGGAGTGCAGCACCGTGTTGGAGAACCGCTCGCCGTAGAAGAGGTTCTGCCACTGGCGGACCATGCCCAGGGCGCCGTTGTTGATGATGGCGACCTTGATCGGGATGTTGTTCAGGGCGCAGGTGGTCAGTTCCTGGTTGGTCATCTGGAAGCAGCCGTCGCCGTCGATCGCCCACACGGTGGCGTCCGGCCGGCCCGCCTTGGCGCCCATCGCGGCGGGCACCGCGTAGCCCATGGTGCCGGCGCCGCCGGAGTTGAACCAGGTACCGGGCTGCTCGTACTTGATGAACTGGGCGGCCCACATCTGGTGCTGGCCGACCCCGGCCGCGAACAGCGTGCCCTCGGGGGCGAGTTGACCGATCCGCTCGATGACCTGCTGCGGGGAGAGGCTGCCGTCCTCGGGCACCTCGTAGCCGAGCGGGTAGGTGTTGCGCCAGAAGGACAGCTGCCGCCACCAGTCGGTGTAGTCGCCGCGGTGGCCGGCCTCGTGGTCGGCCTGGACGGCGACGATCAGGTCGGCGAGCACTTCGCGGGCGTCACCGACGATCGGCACGTCGGCGACCCGGTTCTTGGAGATCTCGGCCGGGTCGATGTCGGCGTGCACGACCTTCGCGAACGGCGCGAAGGTGTCCAGCCGGCCGGTGACGCGGTCGTCGAAGCGGGCGCCGAGCGCGATGATCAGATCGGACTTCTGCAGCGCGGTGACCGCGGAGACGTCGCCGTGCATGCCCGGCATGCCGACGTGCTGCGGGTGGCTGTCGGGGAACGCGCCGAGCCCCATCAGGGTGGTGGTGACAGGCGCGCCGGTCAGCTCGGCGAGGATGCGCAGCTCCGCGGTGGCGCGGGCCTTGAGCACGCCGCCGCCGACGTACAGCACCGGGCGGCGGGCCTCGTTGATCAGCCGGGCGGCCTCGCGGATCTGCTTGGCGTGCGGCTTGGTCACCGGGCGGTAGCCGGGCAGGTCCGTCTGCGGCGGCCAGCTGAAGGTGGTCTGGTTCTGCAGCGCGTCCTTGGCGATGTCGACCAGCACCGGGCCGGGGCGGCCGGTGCCGGCGATGTGGAACGCCTCGGCGATGGTGCGCGGGATCTCCGCCGGGTCGGTGACCAGGAAGTTGTGCTTGGTGATCGGCAGGGTGATGCCGCAGATGTCCGCTTCCTGGAAGGCGTCGGTGCCGATGGACTTCGAGGCGACCTGGCCGGTGATGGCCACGATCGGCACCGAGTCCATGTGCGCGTCGGCGATCGGGGTGACCAGGTTGGTCGCGCCCGGGCCTGAGGTGGCCATGCACACGCCGACCTTGCCGGTGGCCTGCGCGTAGCCGGTGGCGGCGTGGCCGGCCCCCTGCTCGTGGCGGACCAGCACGTGGCGGACCTTGGAGGAGTCCATCAGCGGGTCGTACGCCGGCAGGATCGCGCCGCCCGGGATACCGAATACGGTGTCGGCGCCGACGGCCTCGAGGGAGCGGATGAGGGCCTGTGCACCAGTCATGCGCTCCGCGGGGGCGGCGGGCGCCGCGCTGCGGCTCCGCTGCGGGTGGTGGGACCCGGTGGCCTGCTCGGTCATCTGCGTTCTCTTCTCTCGAAGATGAGGGTTTGCGGTGGTGCGTCGGTGCTCTGGTACTGCGGTGGCTGCGCCGGCGTTCTGGTGCCGGACAACAAAAAACCCCTCGTGCCGTGAGGCAAGCGAGGGGAGCGCGCCGGTGCGGTGCGAGGCGGATGATGCCTCGGTCAGCCGACGCGCTTTCCAAGTACGAGAATTCGGGTGCGCATGGCACAGACCCTCCTCCCGCCCCCGCTCGGGTGTCAAGCCGGTGGGACGGGCGTCTCAGCATTCGAGCACACCGGGTAGCCACCGCGGGCCAGCGAACCGCGCAGGTGGTGCTCGTCGAGCGGGCCGGAGAAGGCCATCCCCAGGCCCTGCGCGCAGCCCATCTCGCGCATCGCCTGGACCTGCTCGGGCCGGTCGATGCCGTCGGCGACGGCGCGGATGCCGAGGTCGGCGGCGATGCCCAGCAGGCCGCGGGTGATCTTGTGCAGCCGGCTGGATTCGACGACGCCCTCCGTGAAGGCGCGGTCGAGTTTGATCACGTCGACCGGCAGGGTGCGCAGGGCGCCCAGCGAACCGTATCCGGCGGCGAAGCCAGCGAGCGCGATCCGCACCCCGAGCCGCCGCAGACCGGCCAGCCGGCGCTCCAGCTCCTCCGGCGCGATCCGCGGGTCGCCGCCGGTCAGTTCGACCATCAGGCCGCTGGGCGGCAGCTCGTGGCGGGCCAGCAGCCTCTCGATGCCGGTGACCGGTGGGTCGCGGTGCAGCAGGCGGCGCGCGGACAGCCGTACGGTGACCGGGACGCGGTGGCCGGCGCCGTAGCGGAGCGCGGCCTGCTCGACGGCCTGGTCCAGCAGGCGGTCGAGCAGCCGCGCGGTCTCTAACCCGCGCTCGCCGTCCTCGCCGGCGGCGTGCAGGAACTCGGCGGGGGTGGAGAGCAGGCCCTGCGGGGTGCGCCAGCGGGGGCGGGCCTCCACGCCGGTGATCCGGCCGCCGACCAGCTCCACGACGGGCTGGTGCAGCAGGGTGAACTCGCCGTCGTCGAGCGCCTTCCTGACCCGGCCGGCGAGTTCGGTGCGGCGTACGGCGTCGGCCTGGAGCCGGGGGGCGTACAGCTCGACGCGGCCCTTGCCGGACTGCTTGGCCCGGTACATCGCCAGGTCGGCGTGGCGCATCACGTCGCCGGGGGCGGCGCCGGGCTCGGCGAAGGCGATACCGACGCTCGCGCCGACCCGGACCTCGACGCCGTCCACCCGGTAGGGCTCGGAGAGCACGGTGCGCAGCCGGTCGGCGATGTCGCGGACGCGGTCCTCGACGGCGCGGGCCGCCGGGCCGGAGCCGGAACCCAGGCCCGAGCCGGACGGCGGCTCGGTGGGGGCCGCCCGGGGACCGGGGATCGGGCCGTGTCCCAGGTACGCGGAGTGGCCGGAATGGCCGGAGTGGCCGGAATGGCCGCCGGGGTGCGCCGGGCAGGTCGGGTGGCCCAGCGGGTACCCGGGGTGGTCGGCGGTGTGCCCGGAGTACGCGGCGTGCGCCGGATACGGGGCCGGGTGCGCGGCCTGGCCGGTGTCCGGGCCGGAGATGAGCGCGGCGAACTCGTCGCCGCCGAGCCGGGCGGCGATGTCGCCGGAGCGGAGGGTGTCCCGCAGCCGGCGGGCGGCCTGGATGAGCAGGTCGTCGCCCGCCTGGTGGCCGACGGTGTCGTTGACCGCCTTGAACCCGTCGAGGTCGACGTAGAGCACGGCGGCCCTGGCGTCACCGGACCGGCGGCCGCCGACCGCCCGGCCGAGCCGTTCGAGGAACAGGGCGCGGTTGGGCAGGTCGGTGAGCGGGTCGTGCGAGGCGTTGTGCTGCAACTGGGCCTGCAACCTGACGCGTTCGGTGATGTCGCGACTGTTGAAGATGAGGCCGCCTTGGTAGCGGGTGACGCTGGACTCGATGTCCAGCCAGCCGTGCCGGCCGCCGCGGGAGCGTTCGCCGGGGCCGCCGCGGGACCGCTCGGAACGGTCCTGCCGGTCCGCCCGGTCCGCACGCTCGGAACGGTCGCCGCGGTCGGGTCGGTCGGGTCGGTCGGGTCGGTCAGCGCGGATACGGCACTCGATGCGCGTCGACGGTTCCTCGCCGGGCGGGGCGGCCAGGAAACGCCGCACCTCGTGCAGGACCCGGCCCAGGTCGTCGGGGTGGATGTGGGCGGCCAGTTCGGTGCCGACCATCTCCTCCGGGTCCCGGCCGTACACCCCCTGGGCGGCGGGGCTGACGTACCGCAGCACGCCGGTGGGCGCGGCGATCATGATGACGTCGCTGGAGCCCTGCACCAGGGAGCGGAAGTGGTTCTCCTTGTGGGCCAGTTCCTGGGTGAGCGCGATGTTGTCGAGCAGCATGATGCCCTGCCGGACCACCAGGGCCATGACCACGGTGCAGCCGGTGAGCAGCACGACGCGGTCGCACTTCTGGCCGGTGATCACGTTGTAGAGGATGCCGAGGGTGCAGACCGCGGCGGCCAGGTACGGGGTCAGGGCGGTCAGCGAGGTGGCGACCCGGCGGGTGGTGGCGCCGGTCCTGCGGGAGGAGTGCGCGTGTGCGTAGAGCCGGGCGCCGACCCAGGGGGCGTACGCCAGCAGGAGGCTGCCGGCGAACCAGCCCGCGTCGAGCACCTGCCCGGAGCGGTAGTGCGCCCGCAGCAGCGGGGAGGTGAACAGCGCGTCGCACAGCACGGTGAGCGCGAGGGCGGCGATCGCGGTGTTGACCGCGGCGCGGTTGACCCCGGCACGCCGGAAGTGCAGCGCGAGCACCATGCTCACCAGCACGATGTCCAGCAGCGGGTACGCCAGGGAAAGGGCCATTCGGGCGGTACTGGGCCCGTCGATCGCGGCGGTGCGGGCCAGCGCCAGGCTCCATGACAGGGTGAGCAGCGAGCCGCCGATCAGCCAGGTGTCCAGTGCGAGGCACACCCAACCGGCTCTGGTCACCGGGCGTTTGGCGAGCACCAGGAGCCCGATGATCGCGGGCGGGGCGAACATCAGGAAGCAGAAGTCGGCGGCGGAGGTCTGCGGCACGGGGCGGCGCAGCACCACTTCGTACCAGCCCCAGATGCCGTTGCCGAAGGCGGTCATCGCCGAGGAGCAGGAGAACAGCAGCCAGGCCAGGCGGTGCGGGCCGGCGGCGCGGCGCGCGTACAGCAGCGCGGAGACGGACGCGGCGGCCGCGGCGGCGGCAAGCCCGAAGTCGCCCATGACCAGGGCGGCTTCGTGGCTCCCCCAGCCGAGCGAGGCGCCGGTGGTGTAGCCGCCGCAGACCAGGGCCAGCAGGAGTTGGGGCAGCAGGCCGACGGTGGCGTGCCCCTGGTCCTCTGCGGTGGTCTGCGGTGCCGCGAGCACGGCTCCTCCGGTGCTCATGGTGCGGTCCGGTGTGCCGCGGTACGCCGGCGCCGCGTGATCGGTTCTCGCTGTCGGTCCTGCATCGCCCGCCCCCCTCACTCTGTCGTCGTTCACAGCGCCGCGCCCGTGGTCGTTCGGTCACGACGTGCCCCCGAATGCCGACGATACACCAGATTGGTCACTCTGGGATAGGTACTTCCTACTGTGTGTAACCGTCAGGGGGTTGCCGGCCGTATCAGGCCATGTCCCGCCGCCTCGCGGCGCGTTCGGCCCCCTCGCGGCGCGCTCGGCCGCCGGCGGGCGATCAGCTCTCGGCGACCACGTTCTCCAGCGGCAGGCCCGCGGCGAACCGCTCCAACTGCGCGCGCACCAGCCGCTGGGCGCGCGGCAGGAACGCGGAGGTGCTGCCGCCGACGTGCGGGCTGATCAGCACGCCCGGCGCGTGCCACAGCGGGTGGCCGGCCGGCAGCGGCTCGGGGTCGGTGACGTCGAGCGCGGCGATCAGGCGCCCCGACTCCGTCTCGGCGAGCAGCGCCTTGGTGTCCACCACCGGCCCGCGCGCGACGTTCACCAGCAGCGCGCCGTCCTTCATCGCGGCCAGGAACGGGGCGTCGACCAGACCGCGGGTCTGCTCGGTGAGCGGGGTGGTGAGCACCACGACGTCCGCGCCCGGCAGCAGCCCGGTCAGCTCGTCCATGGCGCGCACCGGGCCGCGCGGCGAGGAGCGCGCGGTGCGGGCGACCCGCTCCACCGTGCACTCGAAGGGGGCCAGCCGGTCCTCGACGGCGGCGCCGATCGAGCCGTATCCGACGATCACCACCCGGCGGTCGGCGAGCGCCGGGTAGAAGCCGGAGTACCACTTCTCGTTGTCCTGCCCGCGCACGAAGCGGGGGATGCCGCGCAGCGAGGCGAGGATGAGGGCGACGGTGAGTTCGGCGGTGCTGGCCTCGTGCACGCCGCGGGCGTTGCAGAGCTGGACGCCGGGCGGCAACTGCCCGAGGTGGGGCGCGATGTGGTCGACGCCGGCGCTGAGCGTCTGCACCACGCGGACGTTGCGCATCCGCGCGAGGGGGCGCCCGCCGGCGACCGGGCCCTTCATGTACGGGACGACGTAGAAGGCGGCGTCGGCCGGATCGGCCGGGAACTCCTCGGCGCCGTCCCAGAAGACGTAGTCGAAGGCGTCCGGAAGTCCGTCGATCTCGGCCGGCGGCAGGGACAGCCACACCGTGGGGCGGTCGGTGGACGCGCTCTGGCCTGGGGTGCGGTCGGTTCGGGTGGTGTCGTTCATGGTCAGGAGGCTATGGCACAGTGGGGCGGCGCAAGGAGGTTGTGACGGGTGGAGCGCAGAAGGGTCGGGGCCACGGCGCTCGACGTGGGCGCGGTCGGCCTCGGCTGCATGCCGATGAGTTGGGGTTACAGCGCCTCTCGGCAGGACGGCGCGCAGGCGCCCGGCGGCCGCCGGTCCGGCGGGCACTCGCTGCGGGTGGTGCACGCCGCCCTCGACGCGGGGGTCACCCTGCTGGACACCGCCGACATGTACGGCCCGTTCACCAACGAGCTGCTGCTCGGACGGGTGCTCAAGGAGCGGCGGGCGGACGCGTTCGTCTCCACCAAGTGCGGGCTGCTCGTCGGCGAGCAGCACATCGTGGCCAACGGCCGCCCGTCGTACGTCCGCAGGGCCTGCGACGCGTCGCTGCGCCGGCTGCAGACCGACACGATCGACCTCTACCAGCTGCACCGGGTCGATCCCGAGGTGCCGGTCGAGGAGACGTGGGGGGCGATGGCCGAGCTGGTCGCGGCGGGCAAGGTGCGCACGCTGGGCCTGTGCGCGGTCGGCGCGCGCGGCGGGCGGAGCAGGGGCGGCCGGGCGGGCCGCGGCCGGCTGCACGACGAGACGATCCGCCAGCTGGGCCGGGCCCAGCAGGTCTTCCCGGTCGGCTGCGTGCAGGCGGAGTTGTCGGTGTGGGCGCCCGAGGCGCTGGCGGAGCTGCTGCCGTGGTGCGTGGCGCGCGGGATCGGCTTCCTCGCCGCGATGCCGCTGGGCAACGGCTTCCTGACCGGCACGCTCACCCCCGGTGAGGGCTTCGAGCGGGACGACATGCGGGCCCGGCACCCGCGCTTCACCGCGGAGATGATGGCCGCGAACCAGCCGATCGTGGCCGGGTTGCGCCGGGTCGCCGCCCGGCACGACGCGACGGCCGCGCAGGTCGCGCTCGCCTGGGTGCTCGCGCAGAGCCCCTCGGTGGTGCCGGTGCCCGGCACCAGGTCGGCCGACCGCGCGGCGGAGAACGCGGCGGCCGCGGACCTCGTCCTGACCGCGGCCGACCTCGCCGAGATCGCCGCGCTGCCGGCGGCCCAGGGGTCGTGGGACTGACCCCGCGGTTCCCTCCGGCTCGGCCGTGTGAGGAAGGCGGCACCGTCCGCACGGCAGGCGGAGCCCGCGGTGCCCGACCCTCCCCCACGACGCAGGGCTCATGGGACTGACCCCGCGACTCCCTACGCCTCGGCCGTGTGAGGAAGGCGGCACCGTCCGCACGGTAGGCGGAGCCCGCGGTGCCCGACCCTCCCCCCCCACGACCCAGGGCTCATGGGACTGACCCCGCGACTCCCTACGCCTCGGCCGTGTGAGGAAGGCGGCGCCAACCGCCCGGTAGGCAGAGCCCGCGGTGCCCGGCACTCCCCCACGACCCAGGGCTCGTGCAACTGACCCCACGGTTCCCATGCGGCTGGGCCGTGTGAGGAAGGCGGCGCCGTCCGCACGGTGGGCGGAGCCCGCGGTGCCCGGCCCTCCCCCACGACCCAAGGCTCGTGGGCCCCCAGATCGCAAGGCGATGCGGGCGCCCCCAGCCGTCCGGCGAGGGGAGGCACCCCAACACGTCCAGGGCCCACCGGAATCCGCGGCGAAGGTGCCCCGGCAGGCCCGGCGGGGCCGGGGGTCCCGGCGAACCCGGGTCCCCGGCACCGGACGCCGGTTCGCCGATGCCCCGCTACCCGTCCGGCCGCGTGCCGCTGTCCCGCTGTCCCGCTGATCGTGAACAGGCCCTTCACCAGGGCGAGATGTGGTGTGCTTGGCTGGTGGGGGCCCGGCGGAACCGGGTCCGGCAGAACTGGTGGATCGACGGTTGCGGGAGCTGACGGTGAAGGCTAGCGGCAGGTCCGTACGGGCGTCGGCGCGTGGTGGGGCGTGGGTCGCGGGGGTGCTGGCGGCGGTACTGGTCGGCGGGTGCTCCTCGTCGGCCTCGCCCAACCTGGCGGCGCATCCGACGGGGCGCAGCGCACCCGCCTTGCCGCCCGCGGGCGGCAGTGCCGCGCCCTCCGGGGGCGCGACCCCGTCCGCCCCGGCGTCCACGCCGCCCGCGAAGGGCACCGTGAAGGTCACCGCCACCGTCGCGACCGGGCTGAGCGCCCCCTGGGGCCTGGTCCAACTACCCGACGACAGCCTGCTGGTGGCCGCCCGCGACACCGGCCGGATCTCACGGATCGACCCCAAGACGCACTCCGTCACCCAGATCGGCCTGGTGCCCGGTGTCACCCACACCAAGGGCGGCGAGAACGGCCTGCTGGGGCTGGCGGTCTCACCGGACTACGGCTCCGACCACCTCGTCTACGCCTACTTCTCGACCGAGTCCGACAACCGCATCGCCAGCTTCCTGTACGACCCGTCGCGGCCCAAGGGCGAGCAACTGGGCGCCCCCGACACGATCCTGCGCGGCATCCCCACCGGCTCCCTGCACAACGGCGGCCGGATCGCCTTCGGGCCCGACGGCGACCTCTACGCGGGCACCGGCGAGACCGGGCAGCGGTCGCTCGCGCAGAACATGTCCTCGCTCGGCGGCAAGATCCTGCGGATGACGCCGGACGGCGAGGTGCCCACCGACAACCCGACGCCCGGCTCGCTCGTCTACTCCCCCGGCCACCGCAACGTCCAGGGCCTGGCCTGGGACGACCAAGGGCGGCTGTGGGCCTCGGAGTTCGGGCAGGACACCTGGGACGAGCTGAACCGGATCGAGCCGGGCAAGAACTACGGCTGGCCCACCGTCGAGGGCATCGCCCACCACCCGGGCTTCGTCGACCCGGTCGAGCAGTGGCACCCCGCCGACGCCTCGCCCAGCGGTGTCGCCTACGCGGCGGGCTGCATCTGGATGGCCTCCCTCAAGGGCGGCCGGCTGTGGCGTGTCCCGCTGGCCGGGGCCAAGGCGTCCGCCGCACCCCAGGCGTTCCTCGACGGCAAGTACGGCCGGCTGCGCACCGTCGTCGCGCTCGACGACCACACGCTGCTGCTCACCACGAGCAACACCGACGACCGCGGCACCGCGCACTCCGGCGACGACCGCGTCCTCCAACTCACCGTCTCCTGAACCCTCCCCTGAACCGTCTCCTGGCGCCGCCGACGGCCAACCAGGCGGCGCGCGACCGGGCCGCAGGCAAGCAGCGGCCGGGCGGCTGCCGCAAGGGGCCGCTGCTCCCGGCGGCGCTCGGCCCTCGCGCTATTCGCGCTATCGCGCCTTCGGGAAGAGCTGGAGGCGATGGGTGAGCGCCGCGGCCTCCGTGCGGGTGGACACGGACATCTTGGCGAGGATGTTGGAGACGTGGACACTCGCCGTCTTCGGGGAGATGAACAGCTCCTCGGCGATCTGCCGGTTGGTACGGCCGTCGGCCACCAGGCGCAGCACATCGCGCTCGCGAGCGGTGAGCCCGAGGGTGCGGACCGGGTCCTCGGGGGCGGTGCGCAGCCGCGCGCGCTGGGCGAGTTCGGCGACCCGCCCGGCCAGCGGCACCGCACCGATCCCGGTGGCGGTGGCGTCGGCGAGGCCGAGCAGGCGGCCGGCCTCGTCGCGCGCACCGGCTCCGCCCTCGGCGAGCAGGGCCTCGGCGCGGCACAGCCGGACCCGGGCCAGTTCCAGCGGCCGCTCCTCGGCGGCGAAGGCGTCCTCGGCCGCGGCCCACAACGCGGTGTCGTCGCCTCCGAGTTCGGCGTCGAGCAGCGCCGCGTAGGCCCGGCTCAGCGAGGTGGGCCGGGCCAGCTGCGCCGCGGCGGAGCGTACGGCCTCGGGGTCGATGCGCGCGCCGGTGACCATGATCGGCCAGGCGAACCGGGACGAGCCGAGCGGGAAGCCGTGCGTGATCGCGCGCGCCAGTTCCGCGCCGGCGTCGGCGGTCCGGCCCTGGGCGAGCGCGACCCGCATGCCGAGCAGCATCAGCGGCAGTTGGTGCTGCGGCTGGCTGTCACTGCGCAGCCCGTCCGCGGCGGCGGCAAGGTGCCCGGCGGCGGCGTCGATGTCGCCGGTGATGAGGGCGAGGAAGCCGAACAGCAGCTCGCCGCCGGCCTTCAGATAGGCGCTGGGGACCAGCCGGTTGGCCTCGGTGAGGCAGGCCGCCGCCTCGTCCAGGCGGCCGAGCGAGAGCAGCGACTCGCCCTCGTCGAGGAGCAACCAGGATCGGGTCAGCCCGGAGATCTGGGAGTCCGCGAGGGTCTGCCCGGCGCGGGCCACCCGCAGCGCGTCCACGGATCGGCCGGCGCCTTCGAGCACGGAGGCGAGGTTGCCGTGCGCGCGGGCGATGAGGCTCGGCAGCGACAACTTCACGACCTGCGCCAGCACGTCCTCCATCTCGGCGATGCCGCCTTCGACGTCGCCGCAGTCGGCCTGGAGGACGCCGAGGGTGATCCGTGCCTGGAACTCGGTGTCGCGGGTCCCGGCCCGCCGGGCGAACTCGACGGCCTGCTCGGCGGCGGTGATGCCCGCGGCACTGGGGTTGTGGATCATGATCCAGCCCGCGGTCTGCGCCAGCACCTCGGCGTGCGCGGCCGACGACGGCAGCCCGCGGACCAGTTCCTGGGCCCTGCCCAGCTCCTCCCAGCCGTCGCCGCGGCCCAGGTCCTCGATCAGCCGGGAGCGCTGGGACCAGAACCAGGCGGCCCGCAGCGGGTCCTGCGCGCCGTCCAGCTCGATCAGCCGCAGCGCCCGCTTGGCCATCGTGTAGGCGCGTTCGCGCTCGCCGCCGAGCCGGGCGGCGACGGTGATCTCGGCGAGCAGGTCCAGGAAGTGGATCGGCCGCTCCGGGTCGCCGGTACGGGCCGCCGAGGTGTACTCGGCGTGGACCAGCGAGGCGTACGCCTCCACGAAGTCGGCCAGCCGCAGCGCTTCACGGACCTCGGCGGGCGCGGTGTCCCACAGTTCGAGCGCGCGTTCCAGCAGGCGGTACTGCTCGGCGTAGGCGCGCCGGTCGCGGGCCTCGACGGCGGCGCGCAGCACGGCCGGCAGCGCCTTGGCCGGGTCGTGTGCGGCGTACCAGAAGCTGGCCAGCCGGGCGGCGCGCTCGCCGGCCCGGACCAGGGACGGGTCGGCCTCGATCGCCTCCGCGTAGCGGCGGTTGATCCGGCTGCGCTCGCCGGGCAGCAGGTCGTCGCCGACCGCCTCGCGGACCAGGGAGTGGCGGAAGCGGTAGCCGTCTCCGTCGTCGGAGGGCAGCAGGATGTTGGCGCCGACGGCGGTGCGCAGCGCGTCGAGCAGGTCGTCCTCGCTGAGGCCGGTGATGGCGTCCAGCAGGCGGTACTCGACGGCGTTGCCGCCTTCGGCGACGAACTTCGCGACCCGCTGGGCCGATTCGGTCAGTTGCTCGACCCGGACCAGCAGCAGGTCGCGCAGGGAGTCGCTGATGCCGCTGAGGCAGTCGCCGCGGATGCTGCAGGCCAGCTCCTCGACGAAGAAGGGGTTGCCGTCGGAGCGGGCGAACACGTCGTCGACCACCGCCTCGCCGGGGGTCTCGGCGAGGATCGCGGTGAGCTGGCGCCCCACCTCGTCGCGGCTGAAGCGGCTCAGCTCGATGCGCTCGACCGTGCGCAGCCGGTCGGTCTCGGCGAGGAACGGCCGCAGCGGGTGCCGGCGGTGGATGTCGTCGCTGCGGTAGGTGGCGGCGATCAGCAACCGGGCGCGCTGCACCGAGCGGAACAGGTAGGCGAGCAGTTCGCGGGTGGAGCGGTCGGCCCAGTGCAGGTCCTCGACGACCACGACGAGGGTGCGGTCGGCGCCCAGCCGCTCCAGCAGGCGGGCGGTGAGTTCGAAGAGCCGGACCCGGCCCTCCTCGTCGTGCTGGTCGCGGTGGCCGGCGCCGCTGTCGCCCAGTTCGGGCAGCAGCCGGGCGAGTTCGGCCTCCTGGCCGGCCACGGCGCTGGTCAGCTCGGTGCCGAGGGTGCGGTAGAGGTGGCGCAACGCGGTCGAGACCGGCGCGAAGGGCAGGCCCTCCGCGCCGATCTCCACACAGCCACCGATGGCGGTGACGGCCCCCGCTGCACGCGCCGCCGCCATGAACTCCTCGGTGAGCCGGGTCTTGCCGACGCCCGCCTCGCCGCCGATGAGCACCGCCTGCGGCTCGCAGCCGTCGGCGGCGGACAGCGCGGCGGTGAGCCGGGCCAGTTCGGTGTCGCGGCCGATGAACTCGGGGCTGAGGGACTGCGTCTGCACGTTTCCGAGCATCGCACGCCCGGCGCCTGTAGCGACACCGATTACGGCCCGGGGTGCGGTGGCGGGCCCGTTCCTCGCCGCACCCCGGGTCGCCGGCTGGGTGGTCATGCCGCGCCACGCGGGCTCGGGGCCCGGTGGACGCGGCCGAGGGAGCCCGCGCCGGAGCGATCGGTGGAACCGACCCGGGAGGTGCCGGCGCGATCGGAGGGAGACGCCCCCTCGGCGTCCGTGCGCGCCGCGGTATGCGGCTGGGCGCGGCGTGCCTGGGCGCGGGCCCGGCGCTGCGCGGCGCGACCGGCCTTCGCCTCCTCGACGAGGCGACGCTCCTCGGCGCGACGGCGGAGTTCGGCGCTGCGGGCCTGGTGGAGTTCGTAAGCAAACATCTGGCTGCTCCTTGGAAGTGCTGCTCTCTTTGTGCCTCCTAGCTTCGTCTCCAAGGGGGGTCGGCCACATCGGGCAGCTTCCCGAAGTTCCGGTGCCTGCCGGGGCCTTCATGTGCCTAGGCGGCCGCACGATCGGCCTAGGCGGTACTCAGATGCGCCTTAGACGGTGCCTTATCCGAGCGCGCGGGGCCTTAGACGCCTTACAGGGCACCTGAGGGCGCCTTAGTCGACGTCGAACGGACTGAGTCGGAGCGCGCCGCCCGGGTACGGGCGCGCACCGGGGTCACGCGCCCCGACGATCCGCCGCGGTCATACGGTGACGCGCCCCGCGGGTGGCTCGACCGCGGTCAGGGCGCCTGCGGGTACCGAGCCCGGTGGCACGGCGCCCGGTGACACGGCGCCGGCCGGTGACGGGACGGGTGCGGCGGCGGGCGGCCGCGCGGTCGGCACCGTCTCGATGTTGAGCTGCGGCAGCCGTCGGTCCAGCCACCCCGGCAGCCACCAGTTGGCCGGGCCGAGCAGGTGCATCAGCGCCGGGACCAGCAAGGTGCGCAGCACGAAGGCGTCGAGGGCGACCGCCGCGGCCAGGCCGATGCCGAACATCGCGATCACCCGGTCCCCGCTGAGCACGAACGCCAGGAAGACCGCGACCATGATGACCGCCGCGGAGTTGATCACGCGGCTGGTCTCGGCGAGCCCCACGCGTACCGCCCGGCGGTTGTCCCGGGTCTCCCGCCACTCCTCGTACATCCGGCTGACCAGGAAGACCTGGTAGTCCATGGAGAGCCCGAACAGCACCGGGACGAGGATCACCGGCAGGAACGGTTCGATCGGCCCGGCCCGGCCCAGCCCCAGCCATTCGCTGCCCCAGCCCCACTGGAAGATCGCGGTGACCACGCCGAAGGAGGAGGCGACGGCGGCGACGTTCATCACCGCGGCCTTGACCGGGACGCCGATCGAGCGGAAGGCGAGCAGCAGGAGCAGGCAGCCCAGCCCCACCACGCAGCCCACGAAGAGCGGGAGCTTCCCGATCACCACCGCGGCGAAGTCGTCGTAGCTGGCCGTGGAGCCGCCGACGTAGACCTGGAGGTCGGTGCCCTTCTCCGCGGTCGGCAGCACGTCGTGGCGCAGTTCGTCGACCAGATGGGAGGTGGCGGTGGACTGCGGGGAGCTGTCGGGCACCACCGTGATGACGCCGGTACTGCCGGAGGCGTCGATGTCGGGGCCGCTGACGGAGGCGACGCCCGGGGTGTCCCGGAGGGTCTGCGGCAGGTGTTCGAGGGCGACCAGCGCGCCCGCGCTGTCGGTGGTGGCCACCAGGGTGAGCGGGCCGTTGGTGCCGGGCCCGAAGCCGTCGGCGAGCAGGTCGTACGCCTTGCGGGTGGTCGCGGTGGAGGGGTCGTTGCCCTGGTCGGAGGTGCCCATGTGCAGCGAGAAGGTGGGCAGCGCGAGCACCACCATGACGACGGCGGCGAGCGCGCCGAGCAGCCGTGGGTGCCGGGAGACGAACCCGGACCAGCGCGCGGCGACGCCGGTGGCCGGCTGCGCGGGGGTGTCGGCGCCGCGGCAGCCGGCGTGCTCCTCGGATCGGCGGTGCTGCGCGGCCTGGCAGCCGCCCCCGTGTGCCAGCGCCCGCCGCTCCCTGCTGCTGAGCGCCCGGTGCCCTATGAAGCCGAGCAGCGCGGGCAGCAGCGTCACCGACGCGGCGACCGTGAGCAGGACCGTCAGCGAGGCGGCGACCGCGACGCCGTTGAGGAAGCTGAGCCGGAGCAGCAGCATGCCGAGCACCGCCACGCACACCGTGCCGCCGGCGAAGACCACGGCCTTGCCGGTGGTGGCCACCGCCTCCTCGGCGGCCCGGGCGACGGACAGCCCGCGTTTGAGGCCCTTGCGATGCCGGGTCACGATGAACAGCGCGTAGTCGATGCCGACGCCCAGCCCGATCAGCATGCCGAGCATCGGGGCGAAGTCGGCGACGGTCATCGCGTGGCCGAGCAGCACGGTGCCCATGTAGGCGGTGCCGCAGCCGATCAGCGCGGTGGCGATCGGCAGCAGCATCGCCGCGAACGACCCGAAGGCGACCAGCAGCACCACCGCGGCCACCGCGACCCCCACCACCTCGCTCAGGTGGGCGCTGGCCGCCTCGGTGTTGCCGACCGCCTCACCGCCGAGTTCGACCTCCAGGCCGGGTCCCTGGCCCGCCTTGGCGGTGTCCACCAGCGCCTGGGCCTGGCCGCGGCTGACGCCGTCGGCGTCCTTGCCGTAGCCGACGGTGGCGTAGGCGGTGTGGCCGTCGGAGCTGATCTGGGCGGCGCCCGAGGAGCCGTAGGGGCTGATCACGGAGGTGACGCCGGGCAGGGTGCGGGCCTGGTCGAGCACCTTCGTCATGGTCTGCTCGACGGCGCCGGCGCGTACCGTGCCGTGCTCGGTGTGCCACACGATCGAGTCGGAGTCGCCGGCCTGTCCGGGGAACGCGGTTCGCAGCAGCTCCGCGGCGTGGCTGGACTCGGTGTTCGGCGCTTCGTACTTCTGGGAGTACGCGGAGCCGGCGACCGTGGCGGCGGCGGTGAGTCCGACGAGTGCGGTGAGCCACAGCAGGACGACGGTGAGTCGGCGGCTGAGGCACCACCGGGCGAGTACGGCCATGGGCTGCTGTCCCCTTGCGGGTGCGGTTGCGTGGTCGGTACGCCCCGCGTGTCCCGTGGCGATACGTGCCGCCTACTGTGCCAGGAGAAAGAGATCCTTTGCGGCTTTCGTGCTGCTCCTCACAACTGTCCGAAAAGGATAAAGGCGGCACCCCCGGATCGGGGGTGCCGCCTCCTCGGGCGTGTCGTCCAGGTCGCCCTGGAGACGTCCTCCGGGTCAGCCCTGGAGCTTCTCCAGCACCAGTTCGCGCACCCGCTTGGCGTCCGCCTGGCCGCGGGTCAGCTTCATGACCGCGCCGATGAGCGCGCCGGCCGCCGCGAGGTTGCCGCCGCGGATCTTCTCGGCGACCGCCGCGTTGTCCGCGATGGCCTGGTCGACGGCCGCACCGAGCGCGCCGTCGTCGGAGACGACCTTCAGCCCGCGCTTGTCGACCACCTGGTCCGGGTCACCCTCGCCGGCCAGCACGCCCTCGATGACCTGCCGGGCCAGCTTGTCGTTGAGGTCGCCGGCCGCCACCAGCGCGGCGACCCTGGCCACCTGCGCCGGGGTGATCGCCAGCGCGGACAGCTCCGCGCCGGTCTCGTTGGCGTGCCGGGCCAGTTCGCCCATCCACCACTTGCGGGCCGAGGCCGCGTCCGCGCCCTCGTCGATGGTGGCCGTGATCAGGTCGATCGCACCGGCGTTGAGCGCGGACTGCATCTCGAAGTCAGAGATGCCCCACTCCTGCTTGAGCCGCCCCCGGCGGGCCAGCGGCAGTTCGGGCAGCCCGGCCCGCAGTTCCTCGACCCACTCGCGGGCCGGGGCGACCGGCACCAGGTCCGGCTCGGGGAAGTAGCGGTAGTCCTCCGCCTCCTCCTTGATCCGGCCGGAGGCGGTGGAGCCGTCCTCCTCGTGGAAGTGCCGGGTCTCCTGCACGATGGTGCCGCCCGAGGAGAGCACCGCGGCGTGCCGCTGGATCTCGAAGCGGGCCGCCCGCTCCACGCTGCGCAGCGAGTTGACGTTCTTCGTCTCGCTGCGGGTGCCGAACTTCTCCCGGCCGTGCGGGCGCAGGCTCAGGTTGACGTCGCAGCGCATCTGGCCCATTTCCATCCGGGCCTCGGACACCCCCAACGCCTTGATCAGCTCGCGCAGTTCGGCGACGTAGGCGCGGGCCACCTCGGGCGCGCGGGCGCCGGCGCCCTCGATCGGCTTGGTGACGATCTCGATCAGCGGGATGCCGGCCCGGTTGTAGTCCAGCAGGGAGTGCGAGGCACCGTGGATACGGCCGGTCGCGCCACCGATGTGGGTGGACTTGCCGGTGTCCTCCTCCATGTGGGCGCGCTCGATGAGCACCCGGAAGATCTCGCCGTCCTCCAACTGGACGTCCAGGTAGCCGTTGAACGCGATCGGCTCGTCGTACTGCGAGGTCTGGAAGTTCTTCGGCATGTCCGGGTAGAAGTAGTTCTTCCGGGCGAACCGGCACCATGCGGCGATCTCGCAGTTGAGCGCCAGGCCGATCTTGATGGCGGACTCGACGCCGATCTCGTTGACCACCGGCAGCGCGCCCGGCAGGCCCAGGCAGGTCGGGCAGACCTGCGAGTTGGGCTCGGCGCCGAGCTCGGTGGAGCAGCCGCAGAACATCTTCGTCCGCGTGCCGAGCTCCACGTGGACTTCCAGGCCCATCACCGGGTCGTACGACGCGAGCGCGTCCTCGTAGGACAGCAGGTCCGTGACGGTCACTGTTCCCTGTACCTCTTCTCCGTCGGTCCGTCAGTCCGCGAGGACGTCGTCATCGCTCAGCCGGCGCAGCTCGCGTACGAGCAGCACGATGCCGGTGGTCACCGCGGCGGCGCGCAGCACGGCGTCGATCAGCTGGAGGTTGTCCTCCTCGCTGCGGGCGGAACGCACCTTCTTCACCGCGGTGAAGGCACTGAACAGCGAGGTGCCGATGGACAGGTAGGTGCCCCTCTTGCTCTTGCCGCCCTTGGCCGACAGGTCCGCCGAACCGTTGTTCTTGCCGCTGGTGCTCTTCGCCGCGGACTTCGTCTGGGTGCTCATAGCTGCGGTGCCTCCTCAAGTAGCGGGTGGCCCCACTTCGACACGAAGGCGGCCTCTACTGCGGCGCCGACCCGGTAGAGCCGGTCGTCCTTGAGCGCGGGCGCGATGATCTGCAGGCCCACCGGGAGACCATCCTCCGGGGCGAGGCCGCACGGCAGCGACATCGCCGCGTTGCCGGCCAGGTTGACCGGGATGGTGCACAGGTCGGCGAGGTACATCGCCAGCGGGTCGTCCGCGCGCTCGCCGATCGGGAACGCCGTGGTGGGCGTGGTGGGCGAGACGATGACGTCCACCTGCTCGAAGGCGCGCTCGAAGTCGCGGGTGATCAGGGTGCGGACCTTCTGCGCGGAGCCGTAGTAGGCGTCGTAGTAGCCGGAGCTGAGCGCGTAGGTGCCGAGGATGACGCGGCGCTTGACCTCGGGGCCGAAGCCGGCCTCGCGGGTCAGCGCGGTGACCTCCTCCGCGGACCTGGTGCCGTCGTCGCCGACCCGCAGGCCGTAGCGCATCGCGTCGAAGCGGGCCAGGTTGCTGGAGCACTCCGACGGCGCGATCAGGTAGTACGCCGCCAGCGCGTACGTGAACGACGGGCAGGACAGCTCGACGATCTCGGCGCCCAGCTCGCGCAGCAGTTCCACCGACTCGTCGAACCGCTGGACCACGCCGGCCTGGTAGCCCTCGCCGCCGAACTCCTGGATGACGCCGATCCGCAGGCCCTTGACGTCGCCGTTGCGGGCGGCCTCGACCACCGGCGGGACGGGGACGTCGACCGAGGTGGAGTCCATCGGGTCGTGGCCGGCGATCACCTCGTGCAGCAGCGCCGCGTCCAGCACGGTGCGCGCGCACGGGCCGCCCTGGTCGAGCGAGGAGGAGAAGGCGACCATGCCGTAGCGGGAGACCCCGCCGTAGGTCGGCTTCACCCCGACGGTGGCGGTGACCGCGGCGGGCTGCCGGATCGAGCCGCCGGTGTCGGTGCCGATCGCCAGCGGCGCCTGGTACGAGGCGAGCGCCGCGGCCGAGCCGCCGCCCGAGCCGCCCGGGATACGGGTGAGGTCCCACGGGTTGCCGGTCGGGCCGTACGCGCTGTTCTCGGTGGAGGAGCCCATCGCGAACTCGTCCATGTTGGTCTTGCCGAGGATCACCACGTCGGCGGCCTTCAGCTTCCTGGTGACCGTCGCGTCGTACGGCGGCAGCCAGCCCTCCAGGATCTTGGAGCCGACGGTGGTCGGTACGCCCTCGGTGGTGAAGATGTCCTTCAGCGCCAGCGGCACCCCGGCGAGCGGGCCCAGCTCCTGCCCGGCGGCGCGCTTGGCGTCCACCGCGCGGGCCTGGGCGAGCGCGCCCTCCCGGTCCACGTGCAGATACGCGTGCACCTTCTCGTCCACGGCCTCGATCCGGGCCAGGTGCGCCTCGGTCACCTCGACCGCGGTCAGCTCGCCGGACGCGATCTTCTGCGCCGTCTCGGCGGCGGTGAGCCTGATGATGTCCGTCACGGCGTCAGTCCTCCCCCAGGATCTGCGGGACCTTGAAGCGCTGCTGCTCCTGCGCGGGCGCACCCGACAGCGCCTGCTGCGGGGTCAGCGACGGCCGGACGGTGTCCGAGCGCATCACGTTGGTCAGGGGCAGCGGGTGAGAGGTCGGCGGGACGTCCTCGCCGGCCACCTCGGATACGCGGGCTACGGCGCCGATGATGTCGTCGAGCTGTCCGGCGAAGTGGTCCAACTCTTCGCGTGACAGCTCCATCCGCGCCAGCCGGCCGAGGTGGGCGACCTCCTCGGGCGTGATGCCAGGCATGCAGCGGTCCTCTGCGGGGTGAGATGTCAATGGGTGCCCAATCCTACGGTGCCCCGTGGAAGTCCCCGCACCCCGTTTCCCCCCGGAGGGGCGCCCTCGCGGAAGGCGGTGCCCGTCAGGGGCGCGGGGAACCGCGCGACCAGCCGGATTCGTGGCGCGCCGGGCCCGCGGGCTCAGCCTCGCGGCGATGCCGCCCACCCCGCACCCCTGACGGGTGAACGTCCTCCGCGGCAGCGCCCCAGCCCCGGGGAGGGGGCGCCGTCGGTCCGCTTCCGCGGGCGAAGCCCGCTACGCGCGCTTCGCGGGAAGCGCCGCCGCGGGCCGCTGCCAGCCGCGGTCCCCCCGTGCCTGAAGCCAGTGCGTCGCCTCCTGCTCGGGCATCGCGGCGGCGACCAGCCACCCCTGCACCGCGTCGCACCGCAGGTCCCGCAGCCGCTCCCACGTCTCGTCGTCCTCGACACCCTCGGCCACGACCATGAGCCCGAGGGAGTGCGCGAGGTCGATGGTGCAGCGCACGATCTCCGCGTCCTCGGCGTCCGCGATCAGCCGGGCCACGAACGAGCGGTCGATCTTCAGCTCGCTGACCGGCAGCCGCCGCAGGTGCACCAGCGAGGAGTAGCCCGTGCCGAAATCGTCCAGGGACATCTTCACGCCGTGTCCGGTGAGCCCGTTGAGCGTGTCCGCGGCACGCTGCGGGTCCTCCAGCAGGACGTGCTCGGTGATCTCCAGCTGGAGGGAGCCGGGCGGCACCTGGTGGCGGGCCAGCCGCGCGGCCACCGCCCCGGCGAACCCCGGACTGTGCACGTCGCGCGGCGAGACGTTGACGGCGACCGGGACGTCCAGGCCCATCGCCCGCCACCGGGCGATCTGGGCGAGCGCGGTGTCCAGGACGTACTCGGTGAGCCGCGGCATCAGCCCGGAGGTCTCCGCCATCGCGATGAACTCCTCCGGGTTGACCCGGCCCCGCTCGGGGTGCTCCCAGCGGACGAGCGCCTCGAGCCCGGCCACCTGGCCGTCGAACCGCACCTTCGGCTGGTAGTGGAGTTCGACGTCGCCCGCGTCCAGCGCCCTGCGCAGGTCGCCGAGCAGGCCCAGCCGGTCGGGGGTGTTGGCGTCGCGGGTGGCCTCGTAGACCTCCGCGCCGCTGCGGTCCCGCTTCGCCTGGTACATCGCCACGTCGGCGCGGCGCAGCAGCCCTTCCGCGTCGGACGCGTGCTCGGGGAAGACGCTGACGCCGGCGCTGGCCTCCAGCACCAGCGTCAGCCCGTCGAGGCTGAGGGGTGAGCCGAGCGCGGCGACCAGGGTGCGGGCGATCCGCTGCGCGCGGGTGGCGGAGTCGCAGGCGGGCAGCAGCACCGCGAACTCGTCGCCGCCGAGCCGGGCCGCCTCGGCGCCGCGCGGCAGGGCCAGCCGCAGCCGGTCGGCGACCTGGAGCAGCAGCCGGTCGCCGGCCAGGTGCCCGAGGGTGTCGTTGACCGACCGGAACTTGTCGAGGTCGATGAGGATCAGCCCGACCCGGCCCCAGCCCGCGGGCGCGGGCTCGCCCGGCTCGGCGCGGCCGACGGTCCGCGCGGCGTCGATCGCGGACCAGGTGCGCTCCAGCAGCCACTGGCGGTTGGGCAGGCCGGTCAGCGGGTCGCGCAACTGCTCCTCGGCGCGGGCGTGCACGATCCACAGCGTGGAGTCGAGCGCGATCAGCGGGACCGCGAAGAGCGGCAGCAGCGCCGGCTGGTCACAGGCGACGACGAGGATCAGCGGGGAGATGCCGAGCAGGGCCGCGCCGACCAGCCCCTGCCGGACCAGCGCGGTGCGCGCCACCGTGGGCAGCCCGCCGCGCGGCGCGAACGCGGCCCACAGCAGCACCCGGGTCGCCGCGAGATAGGCCAGTGCGGTGACCACGACGCAGGGCAGCGCCGACCAGCCCCAGTCGGCGGTCGTCCAGGGGTGCGCCACGGACGGGTGGATGCCGAACAGGTCGAGGCTGAGCGCGCCGGCGCCGATGCCGAGGATGTCGATCGCGCCGTGCAGCCCGGCCTGCCGCCAGCGGTGCCGGCGGGCGGCGCCGACCAGCACCACCACCGCGAGGCTGACCAGCACCGCGGGCACCCAGCCGAACAGCAGCAGCACCGCGAGCACGAGGGCGGCACCGGAACCGGTGCCGCCCCACCAGCGGTCGCGCCCCATCGCGACGAGATGACCGACGATGATCCCGCTGAGGACGGCGAGCGCCCAGCCGATCCGGCCGCCGGGGAACAGCGCGTCGCCGTTGTCCAGCAAGCGGCCCACACCGGCGGCCAGCGCGGCGGCCGCGGCGACCAGTACGGCCCACCGCACCAAGGGCGCCGGGCTCGCGGGGAGAACGGGCGCGGCCACGCTGCTTCGGGGCAGCCGTGCCGCTCCGGCACTCTCCGTGGGTTCCATACCCGTGTCCCTCTCACAGCCCATGAAGCAAGCAGGTGCGCGGGTGCCGGGGGACGCGGTTCGGCCGACGGGCCGCCGCGATCCTGCCGCCCCGACAGGAGCGCTCCTCAACAGTAGGCCGCGACGGCGCGCCGCGGGCACCGATCGGCCGTCAATGCTTCAGTGCGCCCCGGTGGGTTCGCGCCCGAACTCCCCTGTCTGATATAGGCCGATCGGGTGACATGTGGTCCTAGGTCAGTCTGATTCGCCGTCGGATGCCGTGCCTGGGGCGGGATCGGACGGCGTGTCGGCGGGCGGCGCCGGATCATCGGCTGCCGGGTCCGGGTCGGACGCCTGCTCCGGGTCGGACGCCGGCTCCGGCTCCGGCGGGTTCACCGCCACCGCGCGGGCCGCGTCGGCACCCTGTTCGAGGAGTACGCCGAAGCCGGCCTCGTCGAGGATCGGGACCTTCAGCTGGACCGCCTTGTCGTACTTCGACCCGGGGTTGTCGCCGACCACCACGAAGTGCGTCTTCTTGGAGACCGCGCTGGTGACCTTCGCGCCGCGGCCGCCCAGTTCGTCCTTCGCGCCGTCGCGGGTGTGCCCGGTGAGCGTGCCGGTCACCACCACGGTCAGCCCCTCCAGGGGCCTGGGGCCCTCGTCGGAACCCTCCTCGGTGAACTTCACGCCGGCCGCGCGCCACTTCTCGATGATCTCCAGGTGCCAGTCCACCGCGAACCACTGCTTGAGCGAGGCGGCGATGGTCGGCCCGACCCCGTCGACCGCGGCCAGCTCGGCCTCCTCGGCGTCCTTGATCCGGTCCAGGTCGCGGAACTCGCGGGCCAGCGCCTCGGCGGCCACCGGGCCGACGTGGCGGATGGACAGGCCGGTGATCACCCGGGCCAGCGGGCGCTCCTTGGCGGCCGCGATGTTCTCCAGCATGGACAGCGCGTTCTTCTTCGGCTCACCCTTCTGGTTGGCGAAGAAGGTGACGACCTTCTCCTCGCCGGTCTCCGGGTCGCGCTTGGGCAGCCCGCTGTCCTGGTCCAGGACGTAGGAGCGGATCGGCAGCAGGCGCTCGATGTCGAGGTCGAAGAGGTCGCCCTCGTCGGCCATCGGCGGCTGGTCGGGGGCGAGCGGCTGGGTGAGCGCGGTCGCCGCGACGTATCCGAGCGCTTCGATGTCCAGGCAGCGGCGGCCGGCGAGGTAGAAGATCCGCTCGCGCAACTGGGCCGGGCAGCGCCGCGCGTTGGGGCAGCGCAGGTCGATGTCGCCTTCCTTCATGGGCTGGAGGGCGGTGCCGCACTCGGGGCACTCGGCGGGCATCGCGAACTCCCGCTCGCTGCCGTCCCGCAGGTCCGCCACCGGGCCCAGGATCTCCGGGATGACGTCGCCGGCCTTGCGCAGCACCACGGTGTCGCCGATCAGGACGCCCTTCTTCTTCACCACCTCCTGGTTGTGCAGGGTGGCGAACTCGACCTCGGAGCCGGCCACGGTGACCGGTTCCACCACTGCGTACGGCGTCACCCGGCCGGTGCGGCCGACGCCGACCCGGATGTCCACGAGCTTGGTGTTGACCTCCTCCGGGGCGTACTTCCAGGCGATGGCCCAGCGCGGGGCGCGCGAGGTGGAGCCGAGCCGGCCCTGGAGCGGGATCTCGTCCACCTTGACGACGACGCCGTCGATCTCGTGCTCGACGTCGTGGCGGTGCTCGCCGTAGTACGCGATGAACTCGCGGACGGCGGCCAGCGAGTCGACCACCTTGTTGTAGCGGGCGGTGGGCAGGCCCCACTCGTGGAGGAGGGCGTAGGCGTGCGACTGGCAGTCGATGTCGAAGCCCTCGCGGGCGCCGATGCCGTGCACCACCATGCGCAGCGGGCGGGTGGCGGTGATCCGGGGGTCCTTCTGGCGGAGCGAGCCGGCCGCGGCGTTCCGCGGGTTGGCGAACGGCTTGTCGCCGCCTTCGACCAGCCGGGCGTTGAGCTCCTCGAACTTCTCGCCGGGGAAGTAGACCTCGCCGCGGATCTCGACCAGGGCGGGCACCCGGTCGCCGGCCAGCCGGTCGGGGATGTCGGCGATGGTCCGGACGTTGGGCGTGATGTCCTCGCCGGTGCGGCCGTCGCCGCGGGTGGCGGCGCGGGTGAGCCGGCCGTGTTCGTACGTCAGGTTGACCGCGAGGCCGTCGACCTTCAGCTCGCACAGGAAGTGGTACGGGCTGCGGGTGTTGTCCGGCGGGCCCAGCTCGGCCGCGACCCGGTCGGCCCAGGTGGTCAACTCCTCGTCGCTGAAGGCGTTGTCCAGCGAGAGCAGGCGCTCGCGGTGCTGGACCGAGGTGAACTCGGTCGCGTAGGCGCCCGCGACCTTCTGGGTGGGCGAGTCGGGGGTGCGCAGCGCCGGGTGCTGCTCCTCGACCGCCTCCAGCCGGCGCAGCAGCCGGTCGAACTCGGCGTCGCTGACGACCGGTGCGTCGTTCACGTAGTAACGGAAGCGGTGCTCCTCGACCTGCTCGGCCAGGCGCGCGTGCTCCTCACGGGCCTCGGCGGGGATGTCCGCCCGGCCGGCCTCCTGCTCGGCTGCCACGTCCGTGTCCCTCCTACCAATCGGGCCGCAAGCGGCCGCACTCCGGCGTCACTCTGGGTTGTCGACGAGCGAGCGTGCCGCCCTCGCGCAGTGCACGAGCGCGGCACGGGCATAGGCCGGTGAGGCCCCCGCCAGACCGCAGGACGGGGTGATGGCGACGGAGGACCCCAACGCCCCCGGTGCCAGTCCCAACCTGCGCCACAGCGCCCGAACACCACTGACGCTACCCGCTGGGTCTGACAACGGGGCATCCGTGCCCGGCACGACACCCGCGAAGAGCGCGGTGCCGGCCTCCACGGCCTCGCCGAACGCGTCCCAGTCACGCTCGGTGAGCAGGTCGAAGTCGAAGGAGACCCCGGCGACCCCGGCCCGGCGCAGCAGCGCGAACGGCACGTCGGGGGCGCAGGAGTGGACGCTGACGGCGGCGCCGGCCGCTCCCGCCGCGTCGACCAGGTCGCGCAGCGCGCCCTCGACGACCGCGCGGTCCACCGCGCGGTGGGTGCGGTAGCCGCTGGCGGTCCTGACCTCGCCGCGCAGCACCGCGGTGATGCCCGGCTCGTCCAGTTGCAGCAGGAGGGCGGCGCCCGGCACGCGGCGGCGGACGTCCGCGAGGTGCGCGGTCAGGCCCTCCGCGAGGGACGCGGTCAGGTCGCGGACCGCGCCGGGGTCGCGCAGCGCCGCCTCGCCGTTGTGCAGTTCGACGGCCGAGGCGAGCGTCCACGGGCCGACCGCCTGGATCTTCAACGGGCCCTGGTGTCCTTGCGTGAACTCCTCCAGCGCGTCCAGGTCCTCGCCCAGCCATGACCTGGCCCGCTTGGTGTCGCGCCCCGGGCGGTCCCCGAACCTCCAGCCGCTGGGCTCCACCCGCGCGTACAGCTCCACCAGCAGGCCGAGGGTGCGGCCGATCATGTCCGCACCCGGGCCGCGGGCCGGCAGCTCGGGCAGGTACGGCAGCGCGCCGACGGCTTCCGTGGCCACCCGGGCGGATTCTCGCGCGTCTCCCCCCGGCATCGAGCCCACGCCTGTCGCGGCGCCCTCGGGCAGGGTGAAACGTTCGCTGGTCTCGGTGGTCGCCTCGGTGCTCACGGTGGCAGCGTAGACGGCTCCCCGCCGCCGGGGTTCGCGTGCCCGCCCGGGGGACCTCTCACCGCCCCGGGGCCTCGTGCCGTGCGGGGGACCGAAGCACCGCGCGGGACCGCTTACCGCTTACCGCGCGGGACCGCCTACCGCGCGGGGCGCAGCGTCACGTCGGGGATCGTGGCGTCGCGCGGGAGGTCGAGGACGGAGAGAACCGTCGTGGCGACGGACTCGGGGTCGATCCAGCGCGAGGGGTCGTAGGACTTGCCCTCCTGCTGGTGGACCTTCTGCTGCATGGGGGTGGCGGTCCGCCCGGGGTACACGGTGGTGACGCGTACGCCGTGCTCCTGCTCCTCCGCGCGGAGCGAGTCCGCGAGGGCCCTGAGCCCGTGCTTGCTCGCGGCGTACGCGCTCCACTCGGCGTGTGCCTGGAGCCCGGCGCCGGAGTTGACGAGGACCACGGTGCCCCGGGAGAGCCGCAGTTGGGGCAGCAGCAGCCGGGTGAGTTCGGCGGGCGCGACGAGGTTCACCGCGAGGGTGTGCTCCCACAGCTTCGGGGTGAGGTCGCCGACCGGTCCGAGGTCGACGGTGCCGGCGCTGTGCAGCAGGGAGTCCAGCCGGTCCGGGAGCGCCTGCTTCTCCAGCGCCCAGGACAGCCGGGCCGGCACCGCGAGGTCGCCGACGAGGGTCCGCGCGCCGGGGAACGCGTCGGCCAGTTGCCGGGCCCGGCCCGCGTCGCGGGCCAGCAGCCACAGTTCGTCGCCGCGGGCCAGCAGCTTGCGGGCCACCGCCGCGCCGATCCCGGACCCGGCACCGGTGACGAGGTGGACGCTCACGCGTGCTCCTGGAGGTAGGCCAGCGCGTCGGCGCCGTCGTCGGAGAAGTGCACCAGCTCGGAGAGCGGCAGGGGCAGGAAGCCCTCCTCCTCCATCCTGCGGAACTGCGCGGCCAACCCGTCGTAGAAACCCGCGCTGTTGAGCAGGACCACCGGTTTGGCGTGCAGTCCGTGCTTCTTCAGCTCCAGGATCTCCGTCGCCTCGTCGAGCGTGCCGGTGCCGCCGACCATCACCACGATCGCGTCGGAGCGGCGCAGCAGTTCGGCCTTGCGGGTGGCGAGGTCCGGTGCGATCACCATCTCGTCGGCGCCGGCGCGGGCCTTGGCGCGCAGGAACTCGACGGAGACGCCGACCAGCCGCCCGCCGGCCTGCTGCACACCGTCGGCGACGACCTTCATCAGGCCGGACTCCGAGCCGCCCCAGACCAGCGTGTGGCCGGCCCTGCCGAGCAGGTCGGCGAACTCCCGGGCGGGCGCGGTGTAGCGGTCGGGCAGGTCGGCGGCGGAGAGGAACACGCAGATGTTGAGCGGGCGGGTCGGCCGCGGCCCGGCGGCACCGGTGGCGGCAGCCGTGGCCGTGCCGGCAGTGGTGGCCGTGCCGGCCGCGGTGCCGGGTGCCGCACCGGTCACGACGCCGGTCGCCGTGTCGGCCGCGGGGGTACCCATGGGAGTGGTCGCGGAGTCGTTCGCGGAGCTGGTCACAGAGTCCACCACGGGATCGGTCGTCGGGTCGGTCATGCGGTGCGTCCGGCGGCGGCCGGGGCGGGCCGGTTCCGGCCACGGTCCCGGTCACGATCGCGGTCGCGGTCGGTGGTGGCGATCGTCGCCGAGCCGACGACGCGGGTGCCGTCGTAGAGCACGACCGCCTGGCCCGGGGCGATGCCGCGCATCGACTGGGCGAAGGCGACGTGCAGGGTGCCGTCGAGGAGTTCGGCGGTGGCGGTCACCTCCTCGCCGTGGGCGCGCAACTGCGCGGTGTACGCGGCCCGGCCGGTGGGCGGGGTGCCGCACCAGCGCGGGCGGATCGCGGTGAGCGCGGTCACGTCGAGCGCCTCGGCGGGGCCGACGGTGACGGTGTTGTCCACCGGCGAGATGTCCAGGACGTAGCGCGGCTTGCCGTCGTCGGCGGGGACGCCGAGCCGCAGGCCCTTGCGCTGGCCGACGGTGAAGCCGTACGCGCCGGTGTGGGTGCCGACCACCGCGCCGCTCTCGTCGACGATCTCGCCCTCGCGGGTGCCGAGCCGCTGGGCGAGGAAGCCCTGGGTGTCGCCGTCGGCGATGAAGCAGATGTCGTGGCTGTCGGGCTTGCGGGCCACCGCGAGGCCGCGGCGCTCGGCTTCGGCGCGGATCTCGTCCTTGGTGGCCGCGGTGTCGCCGAGCGGGAACATCGCGTGGGCGAGCTGCCGCTGGTCCAGGACGCCGAGGACGTAGCTCTGGTCCTTGGCGACGTCGCCGGAGCGGTGCAGCTCGCGGCTGCCGTCGGGGGCGGTGCGCACGGCGGCGTAGTGGCCGGTGCAGACCGCGTCGAAGCCGAGGGCGAGGGCCTTGTCGAGGAGCGCGGCGAACTTGATCTTCTCGTTGCAGCGCAGGCACGGGTTGGGGGTGCGGCCGGCCGCGTACTCGGCGACGAAGTCGTCCACCACGTCCTCGCGGAAGCGGTCGGCGAGGTCCCATACGTAGAAGGGGATGCCGATCACGTCGGCGGCGCGCCGGGCGTCCCGGGAGTCCTCCAGCGTGCAGCAGCCGCGGGCACCGGTACGGAAGCTCTGCGGGTTCGCGGACAGGGCGAGGTGCACCCCGGTCACGTCGTGGCCCGCCTCGGCGGCCCGGGCGGCCGCGACCGCGGAGTCGACGCCGCCGCTCATGGCTGCCAGCACGCGGAGCCGCTGGCGCGGGGGCTCAGTCGGGAAATCGGTCACCCGACCAGGGTAACGGCCCGCCCTCCCCCGCCCGCCCCTGCTTTTCCGGCGCGCGCTCGGCCGGCGCTCGGCCGGCGCTCGGCCGGCGCTCGGCCGGGCTCAGCCCCCGCTGGCCGGACCTGCCTCGCCGTCCCGGCCCGCCGCGCCGCCGTCCCGGTCGTCGTGCAACGCGCCGACACAGCGGCCGAGCAGGTCCTTGAGCGCGGCGCGCTCCTGGGGCGTGAGCGCCTCGGACATCCGGCGCTCGATACGTACGGCCCGCTCGTCGGCACGGTCGAGAAGCGCCGCTCCTTCGTCGGTGAGGCGGGTCTCCAGCACCTTCTGGTGCCAAGGGTGCGCCGTTCTGGTCACCAACCCCCGCTCTTCGAGGGTCTTCAGGACGGCGGTCATGGCCTGCGGTGTGACCAGGCAGGCCCGAGCCAGCGCGGCACCCGAGATACCGGGGCTGCCCGAGAGGGCGAACAGCGCGGCGTACTGCGCGACGGTGAGGTCGAGCGGCTTCAGGGCGGCGCCCTTCGCGGCCATCAGGACCTGCTCCGCGCGCTTGATGTCCAGCCCGAGCCGCTCGCCTTCTGGCAGTCCCATACCGCCCATCGTACAGATGTGAACTGATGACAAGGCTTGAAGATGTATCAACGCCTTGATATATCTCAGGACATGAATATCCCAGTCGCACACACGGACCCGCGCCCCCTGCACGGCAAGGTGGTCCTCGTCACCGGTGCCACCCAGGGCATGGGCCGGGACCTCGCCCGCCATCTCGCCGGCGACGGCGCGACCCTCCTGCTGCACGGCCGCGACCCCGGGCGGCTCCAGGAGGCGGTCGACGCCGTCCGCGCCGCCGCTCCGGGCGCGGCCGTGCGCGGCTACCTCGCCGACCTGGCGGACCTCGACCAGGTCCGGGAGATGGCCGCCCGCGTCATCGACGCGGAACCCCGCCTCGACGTGCTGGTCAACAACGCCGCGGCCGGGGGCGGCAGCGAGCCGGCCCGGCGCGACGTGAGCCGCCAGGGCCACGAACTGCGGTTCGCCGTGAACCACCTGGCGCCCTACGCGCTGATCCGCGCGCTGCTGCCGCTGCTCACCGCCTCGGCGCCCGCGCGCGTCGTCAACGTCGCCTCGATCGGCCAGACACCCGTCGACTTCGACGACGTCATGCTGGAGCGCGGCTACGAGGGGCTCGACGCGTACTGCCGGAGCAAACTCGCGATGATCATGTCCACCTTCGACCTGGCCGAGGAGCTGGCCGACCGCGGGATCACGGTGAACGCCGTACATCCGGCCCACCTCATGGACACCCCGGGCGTGCGCGCGTACGGCCTCACGCCGGTGGTCGGCACCGCGGAAGGGGTCGCGCCGACGGCCCGGCTGATCACCGACCCGGCCCTGGCCGGCGTCACCGGCCGCTACTTCGACCGGTTCACCGACGCGCGGGCGCACGACGAGGCGTACGACCCGGCAGCACGCGCCCGGCTCGCCGAGATCACCGAACGGCTCACCCGCGTGGAAGGCGGCAGCGCCGGTGCCGGGGCCGGCCGCCGGCGCCCCGGGGAGTAGCCGGAAGCGATCTGGGTGCGGCGCCACGCGGCTTCCGGCTTCGCGTCCAAGGCGGACGAGGGAGGCGACGCCGGGGGGACCATCGACCGACGTCACCACAGGAGACGCCGTCGCAAGCCCGCTCCCCCACACCCCCGAGCCCTAAGCGCTCGCTCAGTTTTTGCCCGGGAGGACTGGACGGGCCAGCCATACCGCTGGGTAACATGCGGTATGGCACAGAGCACGGCCCCCGCGGCCATCGGCGACAGCGAGTTCGACCGGGACACCTCGGTCCGGGCCCGGGCGGGCGAGCCCGGGACCTACGACGCGGAGCTGTCCGAGGGGTGGACGATCGTCTCGGCGATCAACGGCGGGTACCTGCTCGCGGTGGCCGCCCGCGCGCTGCGCGAGGAACTGCCCCACCCGGACCCGCTGACGATCACCGCGCACTACCTGACCTCGGCGCAGCCCGGCCCCGCGGTGGTCCGGACGCAGACGGCGCGGGCCGGGCGGACCATGTCCACCGGGCAGGCGTCGGTCCTCCAGTACGACGGGCACGGCGACGAGGTGGAGCGGCTGCGGGTGCTGACCGCCTACGGCGACCTCGACGCCCTGACGGACGAGGTGCGGACCTCGGCGCGGCCGCCGGAGATGCCCGGGTACGACGCGTGCGTGGGCAGTGAGAGCGCCCCGGAGAACGCCCCGTTCGTCGGGTCCACCGCGATCATGGACCGGCTGGACGTACGGCTCGACCCGGCGACCGCGGGGTGGGCGGTCGGGGCGCCCTCCGGGGTCGGCGACATCCGCGGGTGGCTCGGGCTGGCGGACGGGCGCGACCACGACCCGCTGTCGCTGCTGCTCGCGGTCGACGCGCTCCCGCCGACCGCGTTCGACCTCGGGCTCAAGGGGTGGACGCCGACGCTGGAGCTCACCGTGCACGTACGGTGCCGGCCCGCGCCCGGGCCGGTGCGGATCTCTCTCACCACGCGCAACCTCGCGGGGGGACTGCTGGAGGAGGACGCGGAGGTCTGGGACAGCGCGGACCGCCTCGTCGCCCAGTCCCGCCAACTCGCGCGGGCCCCCCGGGGCTAACGGACCCGCCCGGCTGCCCCCGTCGGTGATGCACGGGACCTTGCGGTCGGCGGGTGGCTCGTCGCGCCGCTCTCCCCCAGAGCTCCGCCTCGGAGGTGCCCCCCACGCGCCCCGCCCCCGAGCAAGTGCGGCTTCCCACGTGCTTGCCCCGGAGGAACCCGGGCGCGTCCAGGGGCGCGGGGAACGGCGCGGCAAGCCCCCACCGGGAGGTGGCCCCCGGGACGACAGGACGGGGCCGCCGGGTGGGTCGGGGACACCCTTAGAATCGGGGGACCATGGCCTACCTCGATCACGCCGCCACGACGCCGATGCTCCCGGAGGCGGTCCGGGCGATGACCGCGCACCTGACGGTGACCGGGAACGCGTCCGCACTGCACGCAGCCGGCCGCCAGGCCCGCCGTACCGTCGAGGAGTCCCGGGAAGCGCTGGCCGCGGCGCTCGGGGCGCGGCCGAGCGAGGTGGTGTTCACCGCCGGGGGCACGGAATCGGACAACCTCGCCGTGAAGGGCCTGTTCTGGTCCCGCCGGGCGGAGGACGCGCGGCGGGTGCGGGTGCTGGCGAGCCCGGTGGAGCACCACGCGGTGCTCGACGCGGTGTACTGGCTCGCCGACCACGAGGGCGCCGTCGTGGAGTGGCTGGCGGTCGACGGACACGGCCGGGTGCGCCCGGAGGCGCTGCGGGCCGCGTTGGAGTGGGGCGCCGGTCCCGACGATGTGGCGCTGGTCACCGCGATGTGGGCGAACAACGAGGTCGGCACCATCCTGCCGGTGCCCGAACTCGCCGAAGTCGCCCGCGAGTTCGGGGTGCCGATGCACTCCGACGCGGTGCAGGCGTTCGGCCAGATCGACCTCGACTTCGCCGCCAGCGGCCTGGACGCGATGACCGTCACCGGGCACAAGGTGGGCGGCCCGTACGGCGTCGGCGCGCTGCTGCTGCGACGCGAGGACACGCCCGTACCGCTGCTGCACGGCGGCGGGCAGGAGCGCAGCCGGTCCGGCACCCTCGACGTGCCCGCGATCGCCGCGTTCGCCGCGGCGGGCACGCTGGCGGCCGAGCGGCGCGCGCAGTTCGTCGGCCATGTCGGGGCGCTGCGCGACGAGTTGGTGCGCGGCGTCCGCGCGGCCGTACCCGACGCGGTGCTCAACGGCGACCCCTCCCCCGACGGACGGCTCGCCGGCAACGCCCACTTCACCTTCCCCGGCTGCGAGGGCGACGCGCTGCTGCTCCTCCTCGACGCCCAGGGCATCGCCTGCTCCACCGGTTCCGCGTGCACCGCGGGCGTGGCCCAGCCGAGCCATGTGCTGCTCGCCATGGGCCGTTCGGCGGCCGACGCCCGCGGCACGCTGCGCTTCTCCCTCGGGCACACCTCCACCGCCGACGAGGTGGCCGCGCTCACCGGCGCGATCGGCGGCGCGGTGGAACGCGCCCGCGCCGCCGGCCGCGCCTGACCCGCACACCGGTCCGCGCACCCGACCACTACGTCGTGCGCAGCGCCTCCACGCCGACGCCCTCGGGCGTCCGCGGCCCGGGCAGTCCCGGTCCGGTCCCGGCGGCGCCCGCCTTCGGGCGTCGCTTGCCGCGGCGCTCCAGCGCCTCCGCGAGCTGGGAGAGCACGGCGTTGACCACGATGTAGATCGCGGTGACGCTGAGGTAGCTCTGCAGGAAGTCGTGCGTGTAGGAACCCAGCACCTTTCCCTGGTTGAGGAGTTCGGGGTAGCTGACGATGTAGCCGAGGGTGGTGTCCTTGAGCAGGCTGACCAGTTGGGAGACCAGCGTGGGCACCACGAGCCGGACCGCCTGCGGCAGCACCACCAGCCACATCACCTGGCGGCGCCGCATCCCGAGGGCGTAGCCGGCCTCGGACTGGCCGCGGTCCAGGGCGAGTACGCCGGCCCGGAAGATCTCGGCGAGCAGCGCGGACGTGCACAGCACCACCGGGATGACCAGCTCCCAGAAGACCGGGAAGGTGTAGCCGGCCCGCGGGATGCCCATCAGAAAGACGTACAGCACCAGCAGCAGCGGCACCGAGCGGAAGAGCTCGACGAAGCCGCCGGCCGCCAGCCGCAGCACCCGGTGCGGCGAGAGCCGGCCGAGCGCGAGCAGCGCGCCGGCCGGCAGCGCGATCAGCGCGGCCATCCCGGCGGCCTTGAGGGTCCGCACCAGGCCCTGGAGCAGGAACCGCTGGTAGGGCCACTGCCCGAACGGCTGCCATCGGGCGTGGTCGAGCTGGCCGTGCCGCGCGAGCTGGTGCACGCCCAGGGCGATCAGGCCCGCGATGACCAGTACGGACAGCGCGGTGGCGAGGCGTATCCGGCGCCGGGCCCGCGGGCCGGGCGCGTCGAAGAGCACGCGGTTCGGTCCGGTCATCTGCGCACCGCCATCCGCTTCTGGAGCCGCCCGGCGAGCAGCCCGACCGCGAGGGTGATCAGCACGTAGCCGACCGTGGCGAGCAGGAACGTGGGCACCGGCTCGTCGTACTGAAGGTCCAACCACTGGGTGCGGCCGATGAGTTCGCTGACGCCGACCGCCGCGCCCAGCGACGAGGAGAGCACCACGCCGATGAACACGTTGGCGAGCGGCTGGACCATGGTGCGGAACGCCTGCGGGAGGATCACCAGGGCCAGCGACTGGCCGAAGGTCATACCGATCGCGCGGGCCGCCTCGGCCTGCCCGACCGGGACCGCGTTGATCCCGGCCCGCACCGCCTCGCAGACGTACCCGGCGAAGTACAGCGCCAGGCAGATCGCCTCGGAGGTGAACAGTGAGTAGGTGATGCCGGCGTCGGGCAGGCCGAAGACGAACAGCACCAGGAACGCCAGCAGCGGCACGTTGCGGAACACCTCGACGTAGAGGGTGCCGAGCACCCGCAGCGGGAGGATCGGGCTGACCCGCATCACCGTCAGCAGCGTGCCGAGGACGACAGCGCCGGCGAAGCCGAGCAGGGACAGCTCCAGGGTGGTGCCGAGCCCGCCGGCGAGGTAGCCGAGGTGGTGGAGGACCTCATGCATGACGGCTCGTCAGGACCCGTCGGCGGAGCCGATGGTGGGCGGCGCGGGCGGCGAACCGGCGATCTTGGTGCCGACGGTGGCCTTCCACAGCTTGGCCCACTCGCCGTCCGCGTAGATGGTCTTGAGCCACGCGTTGACGAACGCCTTCGCCTCCGGGTCGGCCTTCGGCAGCCCGATGCCGTACGGCTCCTGGGTGAACGGCTGCCCGACGACCTTGAGTTGGGGGTCGCTGACCACGTCGCCGAGCAGGATGCCCTGGTCCAGTACGTAGGCGTCGGCGCGGCCCTGCTTGACCGCGGCGACGCACTCGCCGTCCTCCTGGAAGAGCAGCGTCTTGGCCTTGGGGGCGAACTTCTTCAGGTCAAGCGCGGCGGTGGAGTTGCCCTCGGTGGCGACCGTCTTGCCGTTGAGGTCGGCCGGCTTGGTGATGGTGCTGTTGCTCGCCTTGACCAGGATCGCGTCGCCCGACTCGTAGTACGGCCCGGCGAAGGCGACCTTCTGGGCGCGCTGCGGGGTGATGGTGTAGGTGGCGAACACGGTGTCCACGGTGCCGTTCTGCAGCATCGTCTCGCGGGTGTCGACGGTGACCAGCGAGAGCTTCGTGGCGGGCTTGCCGGTGATGTACTTCGCCAGCATCTGCGACAGGCCCGCGTCGAAGCCCTCCAACTGGCCGCTGACGGGGTTGCGTTGGGAGAACATCGCGGAGGAGTCGGTGCCGCCGACCAGCAGGGTGCCGCGCTTCTTGACCTTGGCCATCCAGGAGCCGGCGGTGATCGCGGAGGCCGGCGCGACCGGGGCGGCGGCGACCACCTGCGCCTGGGTGTACGCCGACGGCTTGCCGGCGCCGGACTTGCCGCCGGGCGAGGACGGCAGCGACGAGGAGCCGCCACCGCCGCAGGCGGTGAGCGCGCCGGCCAGGGCCAGCGCCGCGCCGGCGGCGGCCACCCCGCGCCTTCCGCCGCGCCCCCTGCCGCGCCCTGGGCCGCCGACACCGACGGCGCCGCCACCGCCGCCACCGCCGACGCCACGCTCGCGTCCGCGGGCCGACCGGTTGCCGTTCTTCTGGGGAATCATGGATCTCCTTCGGTACGGGTGGGCTGGCCGGCGACGGACGGGTCAGTGCCGGAGGATCGTGGACAGGAAGTCGCGGGCCCGCTCGGTGCGCGGCTCGGTGAAGAACGCGTCGGGTTCGCCGGTCTCGACGATCTGGCCGTCGTCCATGAACACCACCCGGTCCGCGGCCCGGCGGGCGAATCCCATCTCGTGGGTGACGGCGACCATCGTCATGCCGTCGCGGGCGAGGCCGACCATCACGTCGAGCACCTCCCGGATCATCTCCGGGTCCAGCGCCGAGGTCGGCTCGTCGAAGAGCATCAGCTTGGGGTGCATGGCGAGCGCGCGGGCGATCGCGACGCGCTGCTGCTGGCCGCCGGAGAGCTCCGCGGGGTGCCGGGACTCCTTGTCCCGCACGCCGACCCGGTCCAGCAGCGCCCGGGCCTCCTCGACCGCCTCGTCCCTCGGCACCTTGCGCACCCGGGTCGGGCCGAGCACCACGTTCTCCAGCACGGTCTTGTGCGCGAACAGGTTGAACGACTGGAAGACCATCCCGACATCGGCCCGCAGCGCGGCCAACGCGGCGCCCTCCTGCGGCAGTTCGCGGCCGTCGAAGACGATCCGGCCGGAGTCGATCGTCTCCAGCCGGTTGACGCACCGGCACAGCGTCGACTTGCCGGACCCGGACGCGCCGAGCACGACCACGACCTCGCCCTCGTGCACGTCGAGATCGACATCGCGCAGGGCGACGAGGTCGCCGAACCGCTTGCTGACCGACTCGATGCTCAGCAGCACTTTTCCGGTACGGCCGAATCCGTGCTCGGGCGTACCACCTGATGACCTGTCCGCGTCTTCGACCATGTCAACGACGATAGGGCGCGACGCGGCCGGCGGGTAAGAGCGGCATACTCATCGGGTCGCGGGCTCCGGACGCTGGTCGGCCGCGTTCTCCGGGTGGTGGCAGGCGACTTGGTGGCCCGGGGCCAGCTCCACCAGCGGCGGCTGCTCGTCCCGGCACACGTCGGTCGCCTTCCAGCAACGGGTGTGGAAGCGGCAGCCGGACGGCGGAGAGATCGGCGACGGCACGTCGCCGGTGAGCAGGATGCGGCCGTTGCTGCTGACCGGCGCGGCCCCCGTACCCGCCGTGCTCCCCTCGGCCGCCGCGTCCTCGGTGCCCTCGGCGCCGTCCGCGGCCACCGCCGGCTTCACCGTCGGCCGGTTGCGCCGCTTCGGGTCCGGCACCGGCACCGCCGACAGCAGCGCGGTGGTGTACGGGTGGAACGGCGTGCGGTAGAGCGTCTCGCGGTCGGCCAGCTCCACGACCTTGCCGAGGTACATCACCGCGATCCGGTCCGAGACGTGCCGGATCACCGACAGGTCGTGCGCGATGATCACGTAGGTCAGGCCCAGTTCGGACTGCAGGTCGTCCAGCAGGTTGACCACCTGCGCCTGGATGGACACGTCCAGCGCGGAGACCGGCTCGTCGGCGACCACCAGCTTCGGGCGCAGCGCCAGCGCCCGGGCGATCCCGATCCGCTGCCGCTGCCCGCCGGAGAACTCGTGCGGGTAGCGGTTGTAGTGCTCGGGGCTCAGGCCCACCAGCTCCAGCAGCCCCTGGACCTCCTTCTTCACCCCGTGCTCGGTGGCGACCTTCTGCAGCCGGAACGGCGTGCCGACGATGGTGCCGATGGTGTGCCGCGGGTTCAGCGACGAGTACGGGTCCTGGAAGATCATCTGCACGTCGCGGCGCAGCGGGCGCATCGCGCCGGTGCTCAGGTGCGTGATGTCGCGGCCGTCGAACTCGACCGTGCCGCCGGTCGGTTCCAGCAGCCGGGTGATCAGCCGGCCCATGGTGGACTTGCCGCAGCCGGACTCGCCGACCACGCCCAGCGTCTCGCCGGCGTTGACCTGGAAGTCGATGCCGTCGACCGCCTGGACCGCGCCGACCTGGCGGCGCAGCAGGCCCTTGGTGATCGGGAAGTGCTTGGTCAGCCCGGTGACCTTCAGCAGCGGTTCCCCCGGCGGCTTGCGCGGCGCGGGGGTACGCGGCTGCGGCTCGGTGCCGGCGGCCGGACCGCCCTTGTCCAGCGAGGTCTTCTCCGCCACGGTCTCGTCCCGGCCCTTCCCGGCTTCTGCGTCCTGGCTCTTCACAGCTTCGGCTCGATCTCTTCGGTCCAGATCCTGGCCCGCTCCTCGTCGGCGAGGTGGCAGGCGGACAGATGGCCCTCGGCCACCTCGCGCAGCTCGGGCACTTCGGTCTCGGAGGCGCCGCCGGTCAACGCGGCGTACGGGCAGCGCGGGTGGAAGGCGCAGCCGGTCGGCACGTTGATCAGGCTGGGCGGCGAGCCCTTGACCGGGTTGAGCCGGTCGGTGCGCTCCCGGTCCATCCGCGGCATCGAGCCCAGCAGGCCCCAGGTGTAGGGGTGCTGGGGCTCGCCGAAGAGCTTCTCCGCGGTGCCGCGCTCGACCACCCGGCCGGCGTACATCACCAGCAGGTCGTCGGCGACCTCGGCGACCACCCCGAGGTCGTGGGTGATCATGATGACCGCGGAGCCGAACTCCTGTTGCAGGTCGCGGATCAGGTCGAGGATCTGCGCCTGCACGGTGACGTCGAGCGCGGTGGTCGGCTCGTCGGCGATGAGCAGTTCGGGGTTGTTCACCAGCGCCATCGCGATCATGGCGCGCTGGCGCATGCCGCCGGAGAACTGGTGCGGGTAGTCCCGGAACCGCTTGCGCGGCTCGGGGATGCCGACCCGGTCCAGCATCTCCATGGCCCGCTGGGCCGCGATCTTCTTGGGTACCTGGTGGTGCACCCGGTACGCCTCGACGATCTGGTTGCCGATCGAGTAGTACGGGTGCATCGCCGACAGCGGGTCCTGGAAGATCATCGCCATCTTGCGGCCGCGCAGCCGGCGTACCGCGTCCGGCGGGGCGCCGACCAGTTCCTCGCCGTCGAGCCAGACCTCACCGGAGATCCTGGCCCGCGCGGTGCGGTGCAGGCCCATGATCCCCAGCGACGTGACGGACTTGCCCGACCCGGACTCGCCGACGATGCCGAGGGTACGGCCGCGCGGCAGGTCGAAGCTGAGGCCGTCGACCGACTTCACCACGCCGTCGTCGGTGTCGAAGTGGATGCGCAGGTCGCGCACGGACAGGTAGGCGTCCTGGGCGGCGGCCGGTTCTGCGGGCGTTTTCAGCAGCCTGTCGGCGGAACTCACGAGTACCTCACGCGGGGGTCGAGGACGGCGTAGGCGAGGTCCACCAGCAGGTTGCAGACCACGACGAAGAAGGCGACCACCAAGGTCACGGCCATCACGATGGGCAGGTCGTTGGCGGTCACACCCTGGATGGCGTAGGCGCCCATGCCCGGCAGCGAGAAGACCTGCTCGGTGATGACCGCGCCGCCGACCAGCAGCCCGAAGTCCATGCCGAAGATGGTCACGATCGGGGTGAGCGTGGAGCGCAGCGCGTGCCGGACCACGACGTCCCGTTCCCGCAGGCCCTTGGCGCGCGCGGTGCGGATGTAGTCCTCGCCCATGGTCTCCAGCATGCCCGCCCGGGTGAGCCGGGCGTACAGCGCGGAGTACAGGAAGGCGAGGCTGCACCAGGGCACCAGCAGGTTCCACGCCCAGTCGGCGGGATTGTGCGTGAACGACACGTAGTTCATGCCGTTGCTCCACAGCGGCCACTGCACGGTGAACACGCTCAGCGCGAGGATGCCGGTGAAGAAGATCGGCAGCGACACGCCCATCAGGGCAACGCCCATCGACAGCCGGTCGATGATGGTGCCCCGCTTCAGCGCGGAGACCACGCCCACCGCCACGCCGGTGACGACCCAGATCACCGCGGCCCCGATCGCCAGCGAGAACGTCACCGGGATACGGGACTTCAGCTGCGGCCAGACCTCGACGTGGCTCTTGAAGGAGTAGCCGAAACAGGGCGCGTTGCAGTGCACCGGGTCGGGACCGTAGTGGTAGTCGGCGCCGGCGACCAGCGCCTTGAGGAAGTGCCAGTACTGCTCGTAGAGCGGCAGGTCGAAGCCGAGGTTCTTCTTGATCGCCGCGACGGCCGCCGGGTTGGCGTCCTTGCCCACGTACTGCGTGGCGAGCTGGGTGGTGGTCTGGCCACCGATGCGGGGGACGAGGAAGAAGATCGCGAAGGTGATCATGCTGACCACCAGAAGGAGCACGATCGCGGCGAACACGCGACGGATGAGGTAAGCGGTCACGGCCGTTCCGGCTGGCGTCCGCCCGGCCCGGATCGGGGGCCGGACCGGGCGGACGCCGGAGCCTTCACCTGCCTTTCGGTGCGTAGGAGCCTTGCGGCTACTTCGAGGAACCCATCAGCAGGAAGTCGTACATGCCCAGGTACGCCTGAGTGACCGTCACGTTGGTGGCGGAGTCCGGGCGGTAGAGCAGGTTCTTGCGGTAGATCAGCGGCACCACCGAGGCGTTCGCCATCACCATCTTGTCGATGTCGCCCCACGCCTTGGTCCGCGCGGCGGTGTCGGTGTTGGAGATCGCCGAGGACAGCGCCTGGTTGATCTTCGGGTCGTTCAGCTCCATCAGGTTGTTGCCACCGGACGGCTTGATCGCGCTGCCGTCGACGATCTGGTCCAGGAACCCGTAGCCGGTCGGCCAGTCGGCGCCCCACGCCATCATCATCATGCCGACGCCGTGCGAGTGCACGTAGTCCGGGACGCCCGCGTAGTTGGAGAAGTACTTGTCCGACGGGAAGGTCTTGATGTTGACGGTGATGCCGACCTTCTTCAGCGCCGCCTGGATGGCGGTGGCGCCGTCGATCTCGGGCTGCCGGTCGCTGCGCGCGGTGAGCGTGGTGGTGAAGCCGCCGGGCTTGCCGCACGCCGCCAGCGCCGCCTTGGCCTTGGCCACGTCACCGTTGTTGCCCGCGGTCGGGTACTCGTCGAACTTGGTGTAGCCGTTCACCGACGGGGGCAGCAGGGTGCTGGCCACGTCGCCCTTGACCGCGCCGCCCTCGGCGTTGACCACGGAGGTCTTGTTCACCGCGTACTGCACGGCCTTGCGGCAGTTGATGTTGTCGAACGGCTTCACGTGCAGGTTGAGCGCCATGTACGAGGTGGCGCCGGCGATGGAGTCGTCGGTGTGCGCCAGCCGGTTCTTGTTGCCCAGGATCTTCGACTGCGTCTCCGCCTCGACACCGGTGCCCTGGAGGTCGACGGTGAGGTTGTCGGAGAGCAGGTCGTTGTCGATCGTCTTCTGGTTGACGTTGAACTTCAGCACGTACTTGTCGGGCAGCGCGGTGCGGATCGGGTCGGTGGCCTTGCTCCACTCCGGGTTGCGCACCAGCGTGGCGCCCTTGCCCTCGGAGTAGGAGGAGAACTTGTACGGGCCGGTCGACTGGATGTGCTGCACATACGTGGCGCCGGTGTCCTTGGACTGCTCGACCGGAGCGGTCTGCGAGAACGTCGCCAGGTAGTCGAAGTCGGCGAACGGCTGCGACAGGTGGAAGACGATCGTCTGGTTGTCGGGCGTCTCTATGGACGACAGCCCGTTCGGGCTCTTGTCCTTGTACGGGCCCTGGTACTTGCCGTCGTCGGCCAGGTAGCTCTTGAAGTACACCGGGCCGTTGGACATCACGTCGGGCGCGAAGTTGCTGCGCTCGATCGCGTACTTGACGTCCTTGGAGGTCACCGGGGTGCCGTCCTGGAACTTCACACCCGTGCGCAGGTGGTACGTCCAGGTCTTCGCGTCGGGGCTGGAGGTGCCGAGTCCGGTCGCCAGGTCCGGGACCACCGTCAGACCCGCCTTGCCGGCCGCCGGCTTGAAGGTCAGCAGCGTACGGGCGTAGAGCCGGGAGAAGTCCTGCACCCAGCCGTAGTAGGTGTTGCCCGGGTCGAGGGAGTCAGGACCGGTGGAGTGGTCGGCGGTGACCGTCCCGCCCTTCTTGCTCGACGCGTTGACGATCGAGGTCAGCGCCTGGTCCTTCTTGCCCGAGCCGCTGGAGCCGCCCGAGCCGCCGCAGGCGGACACGCCGAGTGCCATCGCCAAGCAGAGCGCGAGAGCGGAGGTCACCTTTCTGGTGTTCATACCGGGTTACGCCCCTCACTTCCTATTTGAGTCGCCGGGTCGGCCATGGGTGCCGCACGGCACACGAGGTGCCACCCGGGGTCGGTGGGTCATCCCTGCGGAATCACTTGCTGCGCGGATCGAGGGCGTCCCGCAGCCCGTCGCCGAAGAGGTTGAAGGCCAGCACCGTGATGAAGATCGCGAGGCCGGGCACGAACATGTACTGCGGGTCCGACTGGTAGACGTCGACCGCGCTGGTCAACATGCCGCCCCAGGAGGCCTGCGGAGGCGCGATACCGACCCCGAGGAAGCTCAGGGCGGCCTCGAACAGGATGTTGGTGGGGATCAGCAGCGTGGAGTAGACGAGGATCGGCGCCACGAGGTTCGGCAGCAGCTCGCGGAAGAGGATGAACGGCCCGCGCGCGCCCATGCCGCGGGCGGCGTCGACGAACTCGCGCTCGCGCAGGCTCAGCGTCTGGCCGCGGACGATCCGGCCCATGTAGGGCCAGTTGAAGAAGCCGATCACGAAGATCAGCACGCAGATCCGCAACGGAAGCCCGCTCAGCCCGAAGGCGCCGTCCTGCAGCGAGGCGGAGATGGAGATCGCGAACAGCAGCAGCGGGAAGGCGAGGAAGACGTCCATCAGCCGGCTGATCAGGCTGTCCACCCAGCCGCCGTAGTAGCCGGCGATGACGCCGAGCACGGTGCCGATCACGTTGGACAGCACGGTGGCACCGGTGGCCACCAGCATGGAGATCCAGGAGCCCTCGATGATCCGGGCCAGGATGTCGCGGCCGAACTTCGGGTCCACGCCCAGCGGGTGGGACCAGCTCATGCCGCCCCAGCCGCCCTTGGGCGACAGCAGTTCGGGGTCGACCAGGTTCTGGTGGAAGGCGTTCGGATCGAGGTTGAAGACCATCTCGATCGGCTTGGCGAGGATCGCCAGCAGCACCAGCAGCAGCACCACCACGCCGCCGGCCATCGCGACCTTGTCCCGTCTGAGCCGGCCCCAGGCGATCTGCCCGAGCGAGCGCCCCTCGATCATGCCTCGCCCGGCCCCGCTGAGTACGGCCTCCGGATGCGCTTCGGCCTGTCCGGAGGTGGTCTCGATAGGTGCGGTCATGGCGTTTGCCGACCCCTCTCGCCGGTGGGTAACCGGCGCGCGCCCGCCGCTGTAGCGGCTTCCTCGTCAGTTGGTGCACTTGATGCGGTAGTTGCAGATGGCACTGAGGTCACCCACAGTGGCCGCTCGACGTGATCATGCGTGCGACGTGCGTATCCACTACGCGCGTTGCGGTTGGGACATGTCAACACCAAGGTGTCTTGCCGCTGGATTCTTCTTCTGGTTGGCGATCACCCGCCAGACCTGGCCGCGAAGGGATGCGCAACTGTGATGTGGGTGGTTCTTTCATCGTTACCGACGCGTACCTCGGGGTACGGTCAGTTGATGGACGAACGGCTGCGCGCGGTCTGCGACCTGATGATGCCCCAGGCCCGGGAGATGTCGGGCCTGCACGAATACGACGGCCGGGTGCAGGACCTGTCCCCCCAGGGAGTCCGCGACGGGCTGGCGGCCCTGGCCCGCGCCCGGCGCGGCGGCCCGCTCCGGGACCCGCACGACGAAGCCCACCTTGCGGTCTTCGAGGAGGCCCTGCGCGTGCAGTTCGGCGAGCTCGAACTGCACCGGCGCGACCCCTACCCGCACCTGTCCAACCTCGAACTGGCCTGCTACGACCGGGAGTACGCCCCGCGTGGGGACCGCGCCCGGGCCCGCCGGGAGCACCTCGCGCGGTGGCCGGAGGCCGTGGACGCCGCGCTGTCCTCGCTCGACCAGGTACGGGCCCCGGTCGCCGAGGCGCTGCTCGGTTCGGTGCTCGGCCTGGCCGCCGACCTGGACCCGGACGCCGGCGAGGTCGAACGGGCCGCGCTGCGCGCGCACGAGCGGCTGGTCGCCCACATCCAGCACATCGCCGAACACGGCGACCCCGACCCCCGGCTCGGCGGACGGGCGCTCGCCGCGCTGATGGGCGCCCAGGAGGGTCTGCGGGTGGACCTCACCGAACTGGCCGGGCGGGCCGACCGGGAGCGCGCCCGGCTCACCGAACTGCTCACCGACTCCTGCCGCGTCCTGGACCCGCGCAGCGACGTGGACGAACTGCTGCCCGGGCTGCTCGCCGACCACCCGGGCGCCGACGGCGTCATCGCCGAGGCGGCCCGACTCACCGAGGAGGCCATCGAGTTCACCCGCGAGCGGGGGCTCGCGCCCTACGTGGACGGCGAGTGCCTGGTCGGCCCGGCGCCCGCGTCCCGGCGCTGGGCGATGGCCATGATGACGTGGTCGGCGCCGGCCGAGCCCGACGCGCCCTCCTGGTACCACGTCACGCCGCCCGACGCGGACTGGCCCGCCGACGAGCGCGAGGAGTGGCTGACGGTCTTCAGCCGCACCAGCCTGCCGTCCATCACGCTCCACGAGGTGGCCCCCGGGCACTTCGCGCACGGCCGCGCGCTGCGCCGGGCGCCGTCCCCGGTCCGCCGCCTCCTGCACAGCCTCTCGTTCTCCGAGGGCTGGGCCCACTACGTCGAGGAGGTCTGCCTCGACGAGGGGTTCCGCGCACGCGACCCGCGCTTCGCGATCGGCGTGGCCCTCGAAGCGCTGGTCCGGGTCACCCGGCTCACCTGCGCGATCGGTTTGCATACAGGGGCGCTGTCGCTGGACGAGGCCGCGAGGTACTTCGTGCGCGACGCCCACCTTTCGCCTGCGGCGGCCTCGGCGGAGGCGCGGCGCGGCACTTTCGACGCGGGCTACGGGCGGTACACCTGGGGCAAGTTGGAGATCCTCCGGGTGCGCCGGCGCGCGGAGCGGGAGTGGGGCGCGGATTTCTCCCTGCCCCGTTTCCACGGTGCCCTCATGCACCTGGGCAGCCCGCCTTTGGGGTTGCTGGACGCGGTGGTCCGCCCGCCCGGCCCCACCACGTGATGTCCCGGACCTTACGGTCCGCTGCGGCGTGTCGCGCATTTCCCCGCGCCCCTGTAGGCGCGGCCGCCACCAGGGGGTCAGGGGCGCCCTACCTGTCGAAGAAGGGGCGGCCGAAGGTGCGCATCCACAGGGCGACCGGGTCGTAGGGGTCGGCCATGGCCACCGTGGAGACGGCGACGCCGTCGGGTACGCCGGCGACCGCCTGCTGCATCATGAGGCGGACGGACTCCACCGCCTGCGCGGCACCTTCGTGGAGTTCGACCCCGATCGCGAGGTAGGGCTCGCCGAGTACGGGCTGCACCCATGCCTGCCGCAGCGCCCGCACCGCGGAGGTGCGGTGCGCGGCCTGCGCGAGAAGCGCGTAGAACTGCGGCATCTGCAGGGACGGTTCCCCGATCTGGAGCGGGCCGGCGGGCAGCAGGTCGAGCCCGACCGCGATCCTGCGCAGGTCCGCCCAGGGGATGCCGATCCCGCCGCCGGCCGCGTGCGGGTTGAGCCACAGCCCGGAGCGGTCCGGGTAGAGGGTCTGCGCGATGTCCCGCCCGGAGACCACCTCGTGGTCGCGGTTCCAGCCGCTGGCGGCCAGCTCACGCGGCGAGGTGAAGCACGGCGCGTAGCCGTACCCGCCGACCTCCATGGTGCCGTACTGCGCGTCGGACGCCCCGGAACTGCCGTGCCACAGCAGCATCCACACCTGGCCCTCGGCGAGTGACGCGAGCAGGTTCTCGTATGCGTCGAACCGGCCGGGAGCCACCTGGAGCAGCATCTGCTCCACATGGCCGGCCTGCGCCGCACCGCCTTGCGCGCCCGCGATCACGTGGGACCGCCCCTTTCCCCTCGTTTCGTTCTGCTCTTCGCACGACATCAAACCAGGTCGAGTGTGCCCAGCGGTATGGCGACCGACTCAAGCGGAACCGGCTATAGACCAGGTATACGACCGTTGAACGGGCGCGAGGCGGCCGGACCCGCTCGCCACGCGACCGCGGCCGAGATCAGCGCCGGTCCGCCCCCCGATCACCGCCCGATCACCGCCGGGCCGCAGCCGGTTCGCGGCCCCTCCGCGAACTCGTCCGCGAACTCGCCCGCAGACGCGGACACGGTCACGGTCACGGACGCCGTCACGGACTCAGTCGCGGGCGAAGAACGGCCGCACCGTCTCCAGCAGCCAGTCGCCCACCGGGTCCTGCGCCACATCCAGCAGGATCAGGTGTACCGGCCACGGTGGCGGGGCCACGCCCATCGCCCGGCCGAGCGCGTTCATCGCGGCGGCCCGGTCGTCCTCCTGCCAGCGGTCGAGTTCCACACCGATGAACAGGGCGGGCGGCTCCTCCTCCACGGCGGCCAGCGCCCGCCGGCCGGAGAGCAGCACCGGGGTGACCGCGAACTCGCCGGCCGCGGCGGCCAGGAAGTCCACCGGTTCCTCGTCGTGGCCCGGCTCCCACAGCCGCACCCGGGCACCGGGGGGCGCGTCCCCGCCGCGTACCCCGGAGAACTGCGGCGCGCGCTCGCCCGGCACCGGCCGGCACAGCTGGGCCACCGCGGCCGGCGGCAGCGGCACGCCGACCGCCCCGCCGGGGTTGACGGCGATGCCGACCAGCGGCGGCAGCCCGCGGGCGAACTCGTGCACCGGCGCGACCGTGCAGGACATGCCGTCCGCGGCCTGCCGGAACTGCTGCTCGGAGCTGAAGACCGGTACGTAGGGCGCGCCGCCGAGCACGACGGTCGGCAGGTCGAGGCCGGCCGCGTCCGGCGAGCCGCCGTTCGGCAGCGGCACCCACACCTGGGAGCGGCCGAGCACCTCCAGCAGCCGGGGGGTGGCCGACGGATTGCCGAGGCTGGCCCCCAGCACCTCTTCCAGCTCGTTGGCCGGCCATATGTACGGTGCCGGATTCTCCATGTCCACCCTTGTCCGCCCGTGTACCGCGTCTGTAGCGTTGTGCAGCGTCATGCCCGGGAAACCCTAACCGCTGCCGGGGGCCGGGGACCCTGGGCATGCAATGATGAAGGCCACAACTTGCATACCGGCCGTTCGAGGCCGCGCGGGAGAGCCCCGGACCTGTGCACGCGACCAGCTCGCGGGCGCCGGGACGGGCGCCGAAGGAGCAAGTCCTCCCTTGAATCTCTCAGGCACAGATACCGCGCGGGCGAGGCAGATCTGAAAAGCGGCGGAGCCGTCGGCGCACCCTCGGGTGTGCGGTCCCGCCCACCCAAGGTGCAAACCGCGGCCCGCGCGAGCGGGGTTCACGGTGAACCTCTCAGGTTCCGATGACAGATGGGGAGTGTCCATCCGTCATCTCTCCTTCCTCTTCACCGAGACCGAGCCTGGGAGCCTGTCACCGATGAGCGAACCCCGTCACACCGCGCTCGACGCCCTGCACCGCGCCCTCGGCGCGACCATGACCGACTTCGCCGGCTGGGACATGCCGCTGCGGTACGCCAGCGAGCGCGAGGAGCACCAGGCGGTCCGCACCCGGGCCGGTCTCTTCGACCTGTCGCACATGGGCGAGATCACCGTGACCGGCCCGCAGGCGGGCGAGGCGCTGGACCACGCCCTGGTCGGCCACCTGTCCGCGCTGGCGGTGGGCCGGGCCCGCTACACGATGATCTGCGCGCCCGACGGCGGCATCCTCGACGACCTGATCGTGTACCGGCTCGGCGAGCAGGAGTTCATGATCGTCGCCAACGCGTCCAACGCGCAGACCGTGCTCGACGCGGTGGCGCTGCGCGCGGCGGAGTACGACGCGCAGGTCCGCGACGACCGCGACGCGTACGCGCTGCTGGCCGTCCAGGGCCCGCAGGCCCCGGCGATCATGAAGGCGGTGACCGACGCCGACCTGGACGGGCTGAAGTACTACGCCGGGCTGCCCGGCACCGTCGCCGGGGTGGACGCGCTGATCGCCCGCACCGGCTACACCGGGGAGGACGGCTTCGAGCTGTTCGTCGCGCCGGCCGACGCCGAGCGGCTGTGGCGGGCGCTGACCGACGCCGGCGAGTCGGCCGGCCTGGTGCCGTGCGGGCTGTCCTGCCGCGACACGCTCCGCCTGGAGGCGGGCATGCCGCTGTACGGGCACGAGCTGACCGCCTCGGTCACGCCGTTCGACGCCGGGCTCGGCCGGGTGGTCAAGTTCGACAAGCCCGGGGACTTCGTCGGGCGCGCCGCGCTGGGCGCCGCCGCCGAGCGGGCCAAGGACCTGCCGCCGCGCAAGCTCGTCGGGCTGGTCGCGCAGGGCCGCCGGGTGCCGCGGGCCGGCTACCCGGTCACCGACGCCTCGGGCGCGGTGATCGGCGAGGTCACCTCGGGCGCCCCGTCGCCGACCCTCGGCAAGCCGATCGCGATCGCGTACGTGGACGCGGCGCACGCGGCGCCCGGCACGCCGGGGGTCGCGGTGGACATCCGCGGCTCGCGGGAGCCGTACGACGTCGTGGCGCTGCCGTTCTACCGGCGCGAGCGCTGAGCGGACCGGGCTCGCTCCCCCGTCGCCGCACCCGGCGCCGGTTCCGCGGCCCGCGCCGCACCTCGCCGTTTCCCCGTTCTTCCCCCTCGCCCCCCTTTCCTCAGCTTTCCGTTTGCCGTGCCGCACCCGCGAGCACCCCTGCCGATCCGGGAGAATTCAGCCATGAGCATCAACCCTGAGCAGCTTCGTTACAGCAAGGAGCACGAGTGGCTCTCCGCCCCCGCCGACGGCGCGGCCACGGTGGGCATCACCTCGCACGCCGCCGACGCGCTCGGCGACGTGGTCTTCGTCCAGCTCCCCGAGGTGGGCGCGACGGTGACCGCGGGTGAGACCTGCGGCGAGCTGGAGTCCACCAAGTCGGTCAGCGACCTGTACTCGCCGGTCGGCGGCGAGGTCACCGAGGTGAACCAGGACGTCGTCGACGACCCTTCGCTGGTGAACACCGCGCCCTTCGAGGGCGGCTGGCTGTTCAAGGTGAAGGTCGCCGAGGAGCCGTCCGACCTGCTGTCCGCCGCCGAGTACGACGCCTTCATCGAGAACTGAGGGAACCCGCGATGTCGCTGCTGAACCAGTCCCTGCACGAGTTCGACCCGGATGTGGCGGCCGCGGTCGACGCCGAGCTGCACCGCCAGCAGTCCACGCTGGAGATGATCGCGTCCGAGAACTTCGCGCCGGTCGCGGTGCTGGAGGCGCAGGGCTCGGTGCTCACCAACAAGTACGCGGAGGGCTACCCCGGCCGCCGCTACTACGGCGGCTGCGAGCACGTCGACGTGATCGAGCAGCTCGCCATCGACCGGGTCAAGGCGCTGTTCGGCGCCGAGGCGGCCAACGTGCAGCCGCACTCGGGCGCCCAGGCGAACGCCGCCGCGATGTTCGCCCTGCTCAAGCCGGGTGACACCATCCTCGGCCTGGACCTGGCGCACGGCGGGCACCTGACCCACGGCATGAAGATCAACTTCTCCGGCAAGCTCTACAAGGTCGCCGCGTACCACGTGGACGCGGAGACCAACCTGGTCGACATGGCCGAGGTGGAGCGGCTGGCGAAGGAGCACCACCCGCAGCTCATCGTGGCGGGCTGGTCGGCGTACCCGCGGCAGCTGGACTTCGCGGAGTTCCGCCGGATCGCCGACGAGGTCGGCGCGTACCTGATGGTCGACATGGCGCACTTCGCCGGGCTGGTCGCGGCCGGGCTGCACCCCTCCCCCGTGCCGTACGCCGACGTGGTCACCACCACGACCCACAAGACGCTCGGCGGCCCGCGCGGCGGGGTGATCCTGGCCAAGGCCGAACTCGCCAAGAAGATCAACTCCGCGGTCTTCCCGGGACAGCAGGGCGGCCCGCTGGAGCATGTGATCGCCGCGAAGGCGGTCGCGTTCAAGGCCGCGGCGACGGACGAGTTCAAGGACCGCCAGTCCCGTACGCTGGAGGGCGCGAAGATCCTCGCCGACCGGCTGACCCGGCCCGACGTGGCGGAACTCGGCGTCTCCGTACTCTCCGGCGGCACCGACGTCCACCTGGTCCTGGTCGACCTGCGCAACTCCGCGCTCGACGGCCAGCAGGCCGAGGACCGGCTGCACGCGGTCGGCATCACCGTCAACCGCAACGCGATCCCGAACGACCCGCGGCCCCCGATGGTCACCTCGGGTCTGCGGATCGGCACGCCCGCGCTGGCGACGCGGGGCTTCACCGCCGACGACTTCCGCGAGGTCGCCGACATCATCGCGGCGACGCTCACCGCGTCGCCGGCCTTCCCGCCGTCGGAGAGCGGGCCCTTGCGGCAGAGGGTCACCGCGCTGGCGGAGAAGCACCCGCTGTACCCGGGCCTGTAGCCGGGTCGCCGGTTCGTGTCCGCCCGCGCTACGTGGTCGCGGGTACTCCCCCGTGCGAAGCTCAAGGGGGAGGCGGGCACGAACCGGCCACCGGCCGGCCGGCGGGACACCGTATCCGGCCCGGCAGCGCGCCCCCGCCGAGCGCGGCCGCAGCACCCTGCGGACAACGGCGTCCGCGAACCCCAGGAGCTAAGAACACCGTGGCAATCTCCGTCTTCGACCTGTTCTCCATCGGAATAGGCCCGTCCAGCTCGCACACCGTCGGCCCGATGCGGGCGGCGAACATCTTCGTGCACCGCCTCAAGAACGAGGCGCTGCTCACCCATACCGTCTCCGTGCGGGCCGAGCTGTTCGGCTCGCTCGGGGCGACCGGCCACGGCCACGGCACCCCGAAGGCCGTCCTGCTCGGCCTGTCAGGACACGCGCCGCGCACCGTCGACGTGGAGACGGCCGACGACGAGGTCGCCCGTATCCGCGCCGAGCACCGGCTGGACCTGCTGGGCACCCACGAGATCGCCTTCGACGCCGACACCGACCTGGTGCTGCACCGGCGCCGCTCGCTGCCGTACCACGCCAACGGGATGACGCTGTCGGCGTACGACGACGCCGGCGAGGTGCTGCTGGCGAAGACGTACTACTCGGTGGGCGGCGGCTTCGTGGTCGACGAGGACGCGGTCGGCGAGGACCGGATCAAGCTGGACGACACGGTGCTGCGCCACCCCTTCCGCACCGGCGACGAACTGCTGCGGCTGTCCCGGGAGACCGGGCTGTCGATCTCCGCGCTGATGATGGAGAACGAGAAGGCCTGGCGCAGCGAGGCCGAGATCCGGGCCGGGCTGCTGGAGATCTGGCAGGTGATGCGGGACTGCGTGGAGCGGGGCATGTCCCGTGAGGGCATCCTGCCCGGCGGCCTGAAGGTGCGCCGCCGCGCGGCGCAGTCCGCCCGCCAGCTGCGGGCCGAGGGTGATCCGTCCGCCCGCGCGATGGAGTGGATCACCCTCTACGCGATGGCCGTCAACGAGGAGAACGCGGCGGGCGGCCGGGTGGTCACCGCCCCCACCAACGGCGCCGCCGGGATCATCCCGGCCGTCCTGCACTACTACCTCGCCTTCGTCTGCTCGCCCACCACTTCCGCCGCCGACCGGGACGACGCGGTGGTCCGGTTCCTGCTGGCCGCGGGCGCGATCGGCATGCTCTTCAAGGAGAACGCCTCCATCTCCGGCGCCGAGGTCGGCTGCCAGGGCGAGGTCGGCTCGGCCTGCTCCATGGCCGCGGGCGGCCTCGCGGAGATCCTGGGGCTCACCCCGGAACAGGTCGAGAACGCCGCCGAGATCGGCATGGAGCACAACCTCGGCCTCACCTGCGACCCCGTCGGCGGCCTCGTCCAGATCCCCTGCATCGAGCGCAACGGCATGGCCGCGGTCAAGGCCGTCACCGCCGCCCGCATGGCCATGCGCGGCGACGGCCGCCACCACGTCTCCCTCGACAAGGTCATCAAGACCATGAAGCAGACCGGCGCGGACATGAAGGTCAAGTACAAGGAGACCGCCCGCGGCGGCCTCGCCGTCAACGTCATCGAGTGCTGACGCGGAAGACCCTGACCTGGGGTTTCCCGTCTTTCCGCGCTGTCGGAGCCTTTCGTGCCTGTACGGCGGAAATCCCTCGGAAGTGTGCGGCCACCCCGAGGGGACCCGTCCGGCCGTACCGTTCCCCTGCTCCGGCGAAGTGATGACCGGCTTCGGGCGTACACCGCGGCGGTCCGGTCGGCTTACGTGTCCTGGGGGTTGTGGAGGGCCGCGCCGAGGGCGCTCTGCCGGTACAGGACCCGGCGTCCGTGGCGGGTGCGTTCGACCAGGTGGGAAGCGGCGAGCACGGACAGGTGCTGGCTGACCGCGGAGGGGGTGACGCCGAGCCGGTGGGCGAGTTCGGTGGTGGTGGCGGGTTCGGCGAGCAGGGCGAGGAGCCGGGCGCGCGGGCGGCCCAGGAGCGACTCCAGTGGCCGGGGCGCGGAGGGGGCGGGGTTCTCGCCGAGGAGGGCCAGGCCGCGTGCGGTGTAGACGATGTGGGGCGGGGCGTCGAGGCTGAGCATGGTCGAGACGCCGTCGACGAAGCAGCTGGGTGTGAGCAGCAGGCGTCGGCCGTCGATGGGAATGTCCGCGAGATCGTCGCTCCGGCGGCCGCCGCGTTGGACGCTCAGGATGCCGTCGGTCCAGGTCAGGCGGTCGTGGATGTCGGTGAACAGGTGTGCTGCGCCGTGTTCGGCCAGGATGCGGGCCCGGTGGGCGAGGTCGCTCTCCAGGATGGAGCGGATGCGTGGCCAATGGGGGAGCAGGCAGGCGTTCCAGTAGGCCTCCAGCTCGTCGGCGATCCGGGTCAGGAGACGGGCCGGGTCCAGCAGCCCGGCGGCCAGTGGCGGCGGAAGAGGTTCGCCCAGGGGCAGGAAGGTGCGTTCCAGGTCGGGTCCGAGCAGGAGCGGGTCGGTGCGGCGCAGGGCGGTGAGCTCGGCGCGGATGTCGGGGGCCGGGGTGTGGGGACGGGGGGTGAGCAGGTCGGGCACCCAGTAGCGGCGGCGCGCGACCAGCGAGGTCAGCAGTTCCTGGTCGAGCCGGCCGAAGGCCGGGCGCATCGCTTCGCGCAGGCCGCGCAGCTGTGGCAGGCGAGCAGCGTGTCCGGCCCACAGCCGCAGGCTCAGGACGGTCTCCTGGAGCGGAGAGTAGGCGAAGGAGGTAGCCGCGAGATCGGCGGTCTCCAGTCGGAAGCGGATCATTAAGCCCCAGTCTTAACTCCTTCTGCCCCCCGCGCACGGCGGATTGGCTGGCGCGCATGACCACCGCACCGCCGTCCGACGCCCGTACCCCCGGCGCCACCGGACGCCCGTCGCCCGCCCCACTGCCGCCCGCGCCGGGTGGTTCCTCTCCCAGGACCGACCCCGTCGTGCGGGCGCTCGCCGTCCTGCTCGTGATCAACGCGCTCGGCAACGGCCTGTTCCTGACCGTCAGCACGCTCTGGTTCACCCACGGTCTGGGCTACTCCGCCTCCAAGGTGGGCCTGGCCCTGACGGTGGCCGGCCTGTGCGGCATCCTCGCCTCCTTCCCCGCCGGCCGCGCGGCCGACCGGTACGGTGCCAAGCCCGCCCTCGTCGCCCTGCACCTGGCGCAGGCGGTCGCGATGGCGGGCTTCGCCGTCGCCCGCAGCTACCCCGCCTTCCTCCTGCTGGCCTGCACCGTGACCGCCGGCAGCCGGGCCAACAGCACGGTCCGCAGCACCCTTTACGCGCACAGCCTGCCCGCCACCACCCGGACCCCCGCGCTGGGCCTGCTCCGCGCGGTCAACAACGTGGGCATCGGCGCCGGAGCCGCGCTCGGCACCACCGTCGTCGCCCTCGGCCACACCGGCGCCTACCAGGCCGCGATCATGATCAACGCGGCCACCTTCCTCCTGGCACTCATCCCCCTGCGCACCGTCCCCGCCCACCTCGCCCCCGCCCCCGCGGCCGCCGACGACGAACACCGCGGCAAGCGCCCGGCAAGCGCACTGCGCGACGGCCCCTACCTCGCCGTCACCGCCCTCAACGCGATCGTCAACATGCTCTACGTCGTGCTGGAAGTCGCCCTGCCGCTCTGGCTGGTCAACTACACCCACGCCCCTCGGCCCCTGGTCGGCACGCTGCTGGTCCTCAACACCACCCTGGTCGTCGTACTCCAGGTCCGCGCCACCCGCCACACCGGCGACCTGCCCACGGCCGCCCGCTCCTTCCGCACGGGCGGCCTGCTCACCGCGCTCGCCTGCGCCACCGCCGCCACCGCCGCCCACCACAACCCCGCCGCGGCCACCGCGATCCTGCTGACCGCCGTCCTGCTGCTCACCCTCGGCGAGGTCACCTCCCAGGCGGGCAGCTGGACCCTCGGCTACGCCCTGGCCCCCGACCACGCCCAAGGCGCCTACCAAGGCGTCTTCCAAACCGGCGTCTCCGTGACCCAGGCCCTGGGCCCTGTCGTGGTCACCGCTCTGGTCCTCCCGCACGGCGCGGCCGGCTGGTGCACGCTGGCCGCCATCTTCGCCGTCGCGGCACTGGCCATGCCCGCCGTCTCACGGCGAGCCGAACGGCGCTGGGCCCCCATGCCACCCGCGGGGACCCGCACCGGCCCGTGACGACCCGTGACGACCCCTTCCCCGCAAGTAGCGTGACGGGGTGCGGAGATGCCCGGTTCTGCCACCACGGCCGCGGCGCCGGTCCGCGACGGTTCATGGCTTGTCGAGGGCAACGTCGTCCACGTGAACCTCGGTGGCCACGAAGCCCACTGGCTCCGGGGGCCGTCGCTCCCGCCCGAAGGGCCGGGCGGCTGGGCGACGGCGGTGGGGTCAGGGCGTCGCGGTGATGTTCTTCTCGAGCGCGGCGATGTAGTTGGGCAGGTGGTGGTCCTTGATGGCGTCGGTCTCGGGGGCGAGCAGGTCGATGGCCACGCCTTTGGCGCGGTCTTGAAGCGTGGCGAGCAGTGGCATGGCGTGGTGCAGGCGGCCGTCGGCGTCGAAGTAGCGCAGGGCGTCGACGTGGGTGTAGGCGGGCTCCGGTGGGAGGTGGGGGACGATGTCGTTGTTGTTGACGAAGCGGTAGCAGCGGTCGGCGAAGGCCTTGTTGTGTGCCGCGGCCAGGAGGCGTTCGCAGGTGCGGGGCTGGCCGAAGGTGTAGATGCCGTGTGCGAGCAGCCTGGGCTGTTCCAGGTACAGGCGGGCGCCGGCCAGCATGGCCAGGGCCGCGCCGAGGCTGTGGCCGGTGAACCACAGGCTCTGGCCGTGGTCGCGGAAGTCGACGACGGTGTCGCGGATCTGCGGGTAGACCGACTGCAGGGCCTGGTGGAAGCCGTAGTGGACGAAGCCGGTGTCGGCGGGCCCGGGGACCGGCGGGGTGTCGACATCGGTGAGCCAGTCGCGGATCTTGGCGACCTCGGTGCCGCGGAAGCCCACGATGATCATCTGATCGTCGGCCATGACGTAGGCCTGGGTGTCCTCGATGGGGAACGGCATCCGATGCGTGGACTCGAAGTACCGGACCCGGTCGAAGCCCCAGGCGGACGCCTGGGCCTGGATGCCGTCCTGGTCCAAGGTGGCCAGCGCGGCTGCGCGGGCCATCCAGTAGGCGTGGGGCAGCGAGTAGCCGCCGGCCGCGTGGTCGAGGGCGGGAATGGTCATGAAGGTGTCCTTCGCGAAAGGAGGTTCCGGTGGCCGGCGGGGGTGGCCGGCCGCCGGGGGACCGGGAGGGGGCCCGCGGCGATCGGAGTTCACGCGGTTGCCGCGGGCCGGCGGTGAGGGGTCAGAGGACGGCCAGGGTGAAGGCGGCGTTGAGCCGGGCGGTCGCGGAGGACGTCTGGACCAGAACAGTGGTGGCGTTGTTCCCGCACAGGGGCTGAGTGGAGCGGGCGACCTCGATGAACACGCGCTTGCCGCCGCTGAGGTTCACCGAGACCTCCGACACCGCGGTCCTGACGTCGAAGCCCGACGCGGAGACCTTCACGCAGTATTCGCCGAGCGCCACCCGTTTGACCGAGGAGACGGCCTTCGCCCGCACCAGCGTGCCGTCCGCGGCGACGACGGCCGCGGCCCGCGCGTAGGGGGCGACGGCGACCGGCACGGCCGCCGGCGCCTTGCCCGGTGCCCTGTCCGGCGGCGCGGCCGCGACGGCTCCGGCGGTGAGCGCGGACACGGCCACCACCGTCACCGCGATGACCTGCGACTTCTTGAGAGCAATCATGGGAGAGCCTCCTCGACGAACCCGATCGGATCGCTACTCACAGTGGCCGATGACTCCTTTGGGTAGCCAGCGGTGCGGGTCTGCTTCACCCCAACGAGCAGTGCCGCCTGCCGCCTTGACCACGCCGGCCGAGCCGGAACGACGGCATCGACGGGTTCGCAACGGTTCTGGTGGGCCCTCGCCGCCTTTCGTCAGAGGGAGACCCGGGCTGTTCTGCCGGCGGTGAACCCCGGCCCGACCGGGCTCGACGATCACTACAGTCCGGACTCATGACAACGATGACGACCCGCACCGTCGAGTACCCGGCCGACGGTCTGACGATGATCGGGCACCTCGCGCTCCCGGCCGGTGTCGACCGCCGGCCCGCGGTGCTGCTCGGACCGGAGGGCATGGGGCTCAGCGACGTCGAGCGCCGCAGGGCCGACGCGCTCGCCGAACTGGGATACGTCGCGCTGGCCTTCGACCTCCACGGCGGGCGCTATCTGGGCGACCCCGAGGAGATGCTGGCCCGTTGCATGCCGCTGCTCGCCGACCCCGACCGAATGCGGGGCATCGGCCACGCGGCGCTCGACGTGCTGCGCGCCGAACCGCGGACCGACCCCGACCGGATCGCCGCCGTCGGCTACGGCACCGGGGGCGCCATCGCGCTGGAACTCGGCCGCGACGGCGTCGACCTGCGCGCGATCGGGACGGTCAACGCAACCATCACGGGCCGACCCGGCGAGGCAGCGCGCATTCGCTGCCCGGTGTGGGCCGGGGTCGGATCGGAAGACCCGATCATGGCGCCCGCGCAACGGGACGCGTTCACCGCCGAGATGCAGGCCGCGGGCGTCGACTGGCGCCTCGCGGTCTACGGCGGCGCCTTGCACGCCTTCCACCACCCGCCGGTCGACCACCCCGCGGTCCCCGGCGTCGGCTACCACCCGCAGCACGCGCGGCGCGCCTGGCGCGACGTCGTCGACCTGCTCGCCGAGTGCCTGCCCGTGACGGAGGACCTGGGGGTATGACCCGGGCGGTATGACCCGGGCCCCCTCCTGCCCCGCCTGATCGGCCGCCGTGCCCGCCGGCCGGGTGATGGCGGCCCGTCCATGCCGTGAGGACCGGTTCGACCCATGCCCCCTGCTCGGCGTCAAGTCGCCGCAGTACGAGGTGCGTTCGCGTGCGGATCGCGCGGACAGGGCGCGGGCTGTGCGGCCGCGCATTCATGGCCGCGGGGGCGGCCCCGCACCCGGCCCGATGTGGTCCCGGCCGACAAGGCCTACGCCGCACGCGCCATCCGCGAGCACAGCTGAAGCAATGGCACGGCCTCGCCACCACCTACGGCAAGACCGCGACCATCCACCTCGCCGGACTCCACCTCGCAGGCATCCTCATCTGGTCCGCCCGATGATCCAGACGAAACGGGTCAATACACCTAGGTGAGCCGCAGGATGCGCTCGGCGTTCGCGTGCGCGACCTTGGCCTTGTCCGGTGGGGCCAGGGGCGCGGTGCGCATGAACTCGGCCGCCGTCGCGGTCGGCTCGAACGGGTAGTCGATCGAGAACATCACGTTGTCGACGCCGATGGTCTGGATCGCGTCGACCAGCGCCGCGTGCGAGAACACGCCGGAGGTGGTGATCGCGATGTTCGTTCCGAAGTACTCCGAGGGCGCCTTCTTCAGCGGCCGCTGCACGTCGGGGTCGAGATCGCGGTAGCGGGCGTCGACGCGGTAGAGCTGCGCGGGCAGGAACTCGCCCATGTGCCCCAGGATGATCCGGGCGCCGGGGAACCGGTCGAAGACGCCGCCGAAGACCAGCCGCAGTGCGTGCCCGCCCGTGCTGTGGTTCCAGCCCCACGTCGCGTGCTCCAGCCCCGGGTACCCCTTGACCACGTTCCAGTGGTCGGACGGCACGGGGTTCGGGTGGATGTAGAGCGGGACGCCGAGGTCCTGCAAGGTCTCCCAGAACGGCGCGTACTGCGGCTCGTCCAGGTAGTGGCCGAGGGTGTGGTCGTTGACCAGGGCGCCGCACAGGCCGAGTTCCCCGATGGCGCGGCGCAGTTCGGCCGCGGCCCGCTTCGGGTCCTGCAACGGGACGGCGGCCAGGCCCTGGAACCGGCCCGGGTGCTCGGCGACGACGTTGGCGAGGAAGTCGTTGGCCTTGCGGGCGTCGGCCACCGCGATCCGCGGGTCCGGCTGCGTCTGGACACCGGGGGCGGTCAGCGAGAGCACCTGCAGGTCGACGCCGTTCCGGTCCATGTCCGCGAGCCTGAACTCGGTGAAGTCGGGCAGCAACCGCCCTACGTTCGCGAGCACTTCGGGCTTCAGGGGGATATGGCCGACCGGCGAGCCCTTGGTCTGCAGCTCGTCGTACCAGAACGCTTCCTCCAGGGCGATCAGCTTCATCGGAGCGCCTCTCATCCATCCGTTCCGCTTGAGTCACGGATCGGCGGTGCCGTCGGCGGAAGGGCGGCGGACACCGCGTAAACCATTAAGTAGCTTAATGGTTATCGGTGCTACGGTAACACGGTGCCCAGCGAAGACAAGTCGACCCAGGAACCGCTCGCCAAGCTGCTGTGGCGGGCGCACAACTGGTTCCGTACGGCCGTGACCGCGCACCTTGAGGACGGCGCCGGCGGGGTGAGTCCGGCGCACGCGACGCTGCTGAGCCAGCTCGATCCGGACGGCATGCCGATGTCCGACCTGGCCCGGCAGATGGGTGTGAGTCCCCCGGCGACCCACCAGATGGTCCACCAACTCGCCGCCCTCGGGCTGCTCCAGGTGGTGCCGAACCCCCGCTCGGGACGGTCGAAGCTCGTCGTGCTCACGCCGGAAGGTCTCACCCGCCGCCGGCAGGCGCTGGAGGTACTCGACGATCTGGAGGCGGAGTTGGCGCAGCGGATCGGGAAGCGGCGGGTCACGGCGCTGCGTGACGCGCTCGAACAGGGCTGGGGTGACACCGCCGCCGTGGACCGTACGTCCACGGCGGAGGGTGCGTAGCCCGAATTGGCGTGGCCCGGATTGGTGTGGCCGGGAACGTGCGGCCGCCCGCCCGTCAGTCGGGGCGGGCGGGCGCACGACGGCCGGCCGTTGGCAGGCGACCGTTGACGGTCAACGGCCGGCCGTTGACGGGGCGAGGGTTCAGACGCCCTCGTTGATGTCCACGTCGGCCGGGGTGGTGCTGAGTTCCTCGCCGAAGTAGGCGCCGACCCCGCTGGTGCCCATGGTGGAGGAGCCGTAGTTGGCGGTGCCGGTGCCGGTCAGACCGGTGGTGGTGCCGTGCAGCACCCAGACCGCGCCGGTGCCGGCGTTCTCGTCCGGGTCGCCGATGACCACCTGCGCCGGGTCGGAGGGCGTCGCCGGGAGCGCGCCGACCACGGCGCCGAACTTGTCGCCGCTCTCGGAAGCGCCGGGTACGCCGTCGGAGTTCTGCGTGAAGACCTGGGAGCCGGTCCCGGTGACACCCTTCGAGGAGCCGAGCAGGAGAAGGAACGAGCCCGCGTTGGTCAGCCCGTCGTAGTCCTCACCGGGCACGCCCGCGACGACGTCGGCGTACCCGTCGCCGTTGACGTCACCGACCGCCACGGATGCGCCCATCGCGTCGCCGGTCTCGCCGACGCCCGGGACGCCCGGGGTGTCCTGGTTGATCCACACCGGCGGAAGGGTGGTGCTCTGACCGTGGGCGCCGCCGTAGACGATCGTGACGGCGCCGCCCTTGACCGGCAGGTCCTCGTCGCTGTCGTAGTAGTCGGTGCTGTGGCCGAAGACGATGTCCCCGTAGCCGTCGCCGTTCACGTCGCCGATCGCCACGCTCTGGCCGGGCACCCGCATCCCGCTGGTCTGCTTGGCGTATCCGGTGTAGGTGAAACCGTTCGCGCCGCCCAGCAGCAGGTAGCCGCGGTAGGAGTCGGGCTCGTCCGTGTCGGTGACCAGGGCCACGAGGTCGGTGGTGCCGTCGCCGTTGATGTCGCCCGCCGCGATGCTGTGCAGGTTCACCGTGTCGCCGCCCTCCATATCCCACAGGTTGAGGTCGGAGACCGAGGCGACCTTGCCGTCCGTGCCGATCCCGGACAGCGTCCGCAGGGTCTGGCTGCCGTAGGAGGTGACCAGTTCCTGCTTTCCGTCGCCGTTGAAGTCGCCGACCTGGAGGAAGGCGCCGACCCCCGCGTGCGCGGTGGCGCCGGTGTCGATGGCGGTGGCGTTGCCCAGACCGGACGCGCTGCCCCACAACACGGTCAGCATGCCCGCGTCGACACCGGACGCGTCGGTGCCGATGTCCTCCCCGGAGGCGCCGACCACGAGGTCGGTGTAGCCGTCACCGTTGAGGTCCACCGGCACCACCGTGGACCCGAACCGGTCAAGTGCCTCGGAGCCGCCGGGGATTCCGGGGCTGTCCTGCGCGAACAGGTAGTGCTTCGCCTGGTCGACGCCGCCGGCCGCGCCGTACACCACCGACACGTAGCCGGCCTCGGACTTGCCGCTGGCGGTCCCGTACGGCGAACCGACCGCCATGTCGGCGTGGCCGTCCCCGTTGAAGTCGACGACCTGCGCCTTCTGGGTGGCTTTGGCCCCCGCGGTGGCCGCGTGCGCGGTGCCGCCGGGGGCGGCCTGGGCCACCGCCGCCGGTGCGACCACCGCGCTGACCACGGCCACGGCAGCCGCCAGCGCCAGCCGGTGGGCGCGACGGGGGATACGTTGAGACATTCGGGCTCCGTTCAACGATGATGCGACGACCGGATGATGTTCCGGTGAACTCCCGCGACGTAGGACTCACCGGCCCGGGGAACAGTTGTACGGGCGGAAGGGATCGGTCCGTGGGCCCGCGACGGGCCCGGGCCGTTGTCGGCGGTCGGCTCTCGGTTCTCGGCTTTCGGCGTTTCGGCGTTCGGCTTTCACTGCCGACTGTTCGCCGGGGTCACCAGGCCAGGGCGAGGTCCATCGTCTGCTGCCAGTAGGTGGTGGCGAGGGAGTCGTCGATGTAGACGCCCTTGGCGGGCAGCGGGGGGTGGGCGGCGGTGCCGACGCTGCCGACGCCGGAGCGGCCGGAGAAGTAGACCTCCAGGCTCTTCACGGTGCGGCCGTTCGTGCCGCTGCCGTCACTCGCGGACAAGGCGACCGAGGCGTAGCCGGACTGGCCCGGCTCCAGGGTGACCACGGCCTGCGGCACGGAGTCCTTGATCACCGGCGGCACCGCCTGCGCGCCGGTGAACCGCAGCTCCGGGTAGTTGTAGAGGTAGCAGGTCCTGCTGCCGGTGTTGGTGACCGTGAGCAGCATGTGGTTCACCGGACGGTTCAACGGGGCCGCCACCACCTTCGTGTCGGAGCCCTGGCACGTGACCGGCTTCCCCGAGGCGGCCGGGACCTTGGTGGGAACACCCTTCGCCGCCGGCCGGGTGGCACCGGCCCCCGCCGACGGCTTGACCCCGGACGGCGCCGTGGTGGCCGGCGCGGACTCGCCGTCAGCGGAACCCGCGGCCGTGGAACCCGCCGCCGAGGAAGCGCCCGCCGAAGGCGCCAGGGTCGCCGAGACGTCGGCCGTCGAAGCACCCTCGTTCCTGCTGCCCGATCCGTCGTCACCGCACGCGGTCAGGGAGAGCGCGCCAAGCACGACGGTCGCGGCGGCACCGAGGAGACGGCTACGGGAGTTCCGGATGATGGACATGAGGTCGTACCTCTTTCGCGGTTCTGGTGGTCGGAGTGCTTGGATGAGGGGAGCTTGTGGGGAGATCCGTCCCAACCGCCACGCACGGCGGACAGTTGGGGACACTGGAACGCAGAACGCCGCTCTGAGCAGGGGGAACACAGTGCCCCTGGAACGCTGGAACGGGACACTGCGAAATGGAGGCACGGGTGTCGGGTGCGGCAGGAGCCAGGGAGACGGACCAGTTCGCGACGCTTCTGCGCGAGCTCAAGGACCGCTCGGGACTGAGCTACGGGGGGCTGGCCAAGCGGCTGCACATGAGCACGTCGACGCTGCACCGCTACTGCAACGGGACCGCGGTCCCGAACGAGTACGCGCCGGTGGAACGTCTCGCACGCGCGTGCCGGGCGACCCCGCAGGAACTCGTGGAGCTGCATCGGCGCTGGGTGTTGGCGGACGAGGCGCGCAGGGTCAGGGGGGACCAGGCGGCGGCGACGCGGGCGGAGGCGGCGGCTTCGGGTGACGCCGGCGCGGGTACGGTCGCGGGCGCGGCAGCCGGTCCGGCCGCGGACTCGGCCTGGGCCCCCGCCCCCGCACCAGCCCCGACCCCGGCCCCGGCCCCGGCCCCGGCCCCGGATTCAGCTCAGGGCGCCGGTTGGGCCGATCCCGCGGCCGAGGCGGGCGCACCGCAGACGGCGGGCACCGGATCAGCGGCCGAGTCGGACCGTACCGCGGCTCTTCCCGCCTCCTCCCCCGAACCGTCGCCCGGACCAGGACTGACAGCGGGACCCGCGCAGGACGCGGACGGCGGACCGGACGAGCCGGACGGCCAGGTCGTCGTGCGGCTGCCGCGTGGCCCCTCGTCGCCGCGGCGGCGCCGCAACGCGCTGATCGCCTCCGCCGCGGCGGCCGCCGTGCTCGCGACGACGGCGCTCGTCGCGCACCCATGGGACCGGGCCGGCGACAACGGCCGTGACCAGCAGGCCGTCGGCGCCACCGCGAGCAGCGACACGGCCGACGCGAAGGCGCCGTCCACCACCCCGTCGCCGACCGGGTCGCGGCACACCCGCTCCGCGTCGCCGTCGACCCCCGCGAGCAGCAGCACGTCCGGTGCCCCGCAGGGCGTGACCACCCAGGGCGCGAAGTCGACGCCCACCGGGAGCAGCAGCAAAGGCACCCCGCTCACCGTCGGCGTCCGCCCCTACGCCTTCGACGATCCGTGCCGCCAGCACTTCCTCGTCGACAGCGCACCCGCGCAGGTCGGCCCGCCCGGGAACGAGCAGGACGCGCCGCGCTGGGCCGCCGCGTACGGCGGGGTCTCCTCGGGCGAGCAGCGGATCGCCCTCACCATCCAGGGCACCGGCTCGGACACCGTCGTCCTACAGGCGCTGCACGTACGCGCCATCAGCAGCGGCGCCCCGCTCGCCTGGAACGACTACTCGATGGGAGTCGGCTGCGGTGGCGGCGTGGACGTCAAGACCTTCGACATCGACCTCGACAACGGCAGCCCCACGGCCACGGTCCTGAACGGTCAGCGCAACTTCCCCTACAAGGTCAGCGAGTCCGACCCGGAGGTCTTCTACGTCACCGCGCACACCAAGGCGCACGACGTCCGCTGGGACCTGAGCCTGGACTGGTCCAGCGGCACCCGCAGCGGCACGATCAGCATCAACGACAAGGGCACCCCCTTCCACACCAGCGCAGACGTCGACCGCCCCGGCTACGACTACCCCAACGGCGGCAGCGACTGGATCAAGCGCGACAGCTGACCGGCTTCCCAAGGTCGTACGCGGTACGGTCCCGCCAGCGTGTGCCGTCCCAGACGATCAGGTGGACCGCGCGGACGTGGCTGGTCAGCGGCAGGGACGCGGCGAGTTCGGCCTCGCACGCGTCGTGCGCGGCGCCGGAGTCCGCGGGGTCGTCGCTGACCGCGACCGTCAGGTGCGGGCCGGGCCCCGGACCGAAGATCCCCCGGTACGGCAGCGCTTCGGGCCAGCGCCGCGTGAGGTCCTTGGTCAGCGCGACCACCGGGTCGTGCGGCCACGGGTCGAGGTAGAGCACGCCGGGATAGCGGCCGAACTCGCCGAACGTCAGGGTGAACGCGTCGTGCCCCGCGAAGAGTTCGGCCAGTTCACGGTGGACTCGCGCGTCGATACGGCTCTCGTGCAGGAACGGGTAGAGCACGGTCACATGCGCGGGGAACCCGACCCGGACCAGCGGGTCCGCCTCGGGAACCTTGATGGTGAGTGCGGTGTCGCCGGGGATGTCCGGCCACCCGTCCTCCTCCTGCGCGCGCTGCGTGGTCTGCATGCTGCTCCTGTCTGCGCGACCTACCGGGCCCTGACCGCGGGAGACCGCGCCCCGGCGAGACCTGAACCGGCTTCGGCCCGGCCCCGGCCCGGCCCTGGTCATGACGTGTCCGGCCGCTCCTGGCGTATCGCAACACCGGCGATCACCGCGGCCACACCGATGATGTCGCGCCAGGTGGGTATCTGGCCAAGCACGGCCAGCCCGATCACGGTGGACGACGCGGGCAGCAGCGCCAGCAGGAAGGCGAAGACGGACCGCGGCAGCCGGGCCATGGCCAACTGATCGCTGGCGTAGGGAATGACGGAGGAGCAGACTCCCACCCCGATCCCCCACAGCAGCCACAGCGGGTGAACGAAGGCGGTGCCGGCATCGCCGAACCCGAGGGGCTCACCGGCCAGGCGTACATCGGTGAGAACCGCCACCCCACCGACGGCCAGGGCGAGCGCGGCGAAATTGCGGCCGCTGCGGGTCCCGACGAGGGCCAGGACGACCACCCCGAGGAACTCGATCGCCCCCACCGTCGACAACGGCAGCCGGTCGACGGCCAGATAGAACATCGCGTTCATCGCGGCGAGCAGCACGCCGAGCGCCACGAACAGCCCGCGGCGGGCCGGGGCCGCCTGCCGGAGCACCCGCAGCGGACGCCGCCAGAGCAGGAACACCGCGGCCGCCCGCGATCCGCAGCCACGCGACACCCAGGACCCCGACGCGCGAGAAGAGCAGGACCGCCAGCGACGGTCCGAGGTAGGGGAAGACCGCGCTGCACAGGATGAACACCGCGGGCGGCGCGCTGAGGGGGACACCCGCCAGCCGCGAGCCGACCCCGAGGGCGCTCGGCGCGGGGCTCCACCGTCCGACGGTCACCCGTGCCCCAGCACCGGGTGCGGGCGGTACGGAGCCTCCAACCTCCGTACCTCTGCGTCGTCCAGCTCCAACTCGACGGCGGCGACCGCGTCGTCCAGATGCGCGGGCCGGGTCACCCCGACGATCGGCGAGACGACCCCCGGCCGCCCCTGCAGCCACGCCAGCGCGACCTGCGCCGGCGGCACCCCGCGCTCCCGCGCGACCTCCGCCACCGTGTCCACCACGGTGAAGTCGTCGTCCGTGTAGTGCTCTTCGGCCAGCGGGTCGCTGCGGCCCCGGACCGTGCTGCGTCCACCGCCACGGGTGCGGCTGCCGGTCAGGAACCCGCGGGCGAGCGGGCTGTACGGCAGCACGCCGACGCCGAGGTCGCGGCAGAGCGGGATCATCTCCCGCTCCTCCTCGCGGTAGGCGAGGTTGTAGAGGTTCTGCATCGACACGAATCCGCTCCACCCGTGGGCGCGAGCGGTGTACTGCGCCTTGGCGAACTGCCATGCGTACATGCTGGATGCCCCCGGATATCGGATCTTTCCCGCCCGCACGAGTTCGTCGAGGGCGCACACCGTCTCCTCGATCGGGGTCGCGTCGTCCCATCGGTGAATTTGGTACAGGTCGATGTGGTCGGTGCCCAGCCGGCGCAACGACGCGTCCACCGCGGCGTGCAGGTGCTTGCGGGACAGGCCCCGCGAGGTAGGCGCATCGCCCGTCGGGAAGTACACCTTCGTGGCGAGCACATAGTCGTCGCGGGAGCCGAAGACCTCGCGCAGCAGAGTGCCGGTGACCTCCTCACTCGCGCCCTGGTCGTACATGTCCGCGGTGTCGAAGAACGTCACGCCCGCCTCCGCCGCCGCCCGCACCAGGGGCAGCGCCGCGTCGGCGTCCAGGTGCCAGGCGCGGCGCGAGGTGTCGCCGTAACTCATCATCCCCAGCCCGACCCGCGACACGACCAGGCCGGACGACCCGACGCGCGAATACCGCATGCTTCCCCTTGTCCCGCCGAAATGGCGTCGTATTCGCTGTTTACGACCTTGACCGCCCGGCTATTCTCCTCTGCACCGGGCTTCCGTTGAAGCCGATATTGAAGCCCAAGGAGCGAATGTGCCTGGAAAATCCAAGAAGAAGAGGCGGATTTCCTTTGGCGAGCCACACCCGGCCCTGGACGAGATGAATGTCAGACTCCTCGCCGAACTCCACCGCAACCCACGCCTGTCCATGTCCGCCCTCGCCCGCATCGTCGGCATGTCGGCGCCCGCCGTCACCGACCGGGTGCGCCGGCTCGAGGAGGACGGCATCATCACCGGCTTCCGCATGGCCGTCGACCCGTCCGCACTCGGCCTGCCCGTCACCGCCCTGGTACGGGTACGGCCCGGCCCCGGACAACTGCCCAACCTGATGGCCCTCGCGACCGACCACGAACAGGTCAGCGAATGCCACCGGCTCACCGGCGAGGACTGCCTGCTGATGAAGATCCACACGGCGACCATCGACGGCCTCGAAGCCGTCCTCGACGAGTTCCTCCTCTACGGGCCAGACCACCACATCCCTCGTCGTGGCGACCCCGGTACCACCACGCCCCCTTCCACTCCCCTCACCCGCCGAATAGGACTCCCCCACGGGCAGCACCGGGCGCCCATGAGTGAACACCGGGCCGAATCCGCCCCGTTGGACCTCCCGTCGACCCCTCAGAATTGGTCTGGACTATTGACAGGTTCAGACCATTTCCGTTTGAGTGCTGACTCCGGTCCCACTTCGCACCCCCACAAGGAGTGGCACGTGTCGAGACAACGCTTCATCGCCTTCCTCACCGCGCTCGCGGTCGCGGTCGGCCTGGCGGTCATGGTCCCCTTCGCATCCTCCGCTTCAGCCACGGACTGCGCCGCCGCCTGGAGTTCCTCCTCTGTCTACACGGGCGGCCAGACCGCCTCTTACAACGCGCACAACTGGTCGGCGAAGTGGTGGACCCAGGGCGAGACCCCCGGTTCCGCCGACGTCTGGGCCGACCAGGGCGCCTGCGGCAACTCGGGCGGTGGCACCGGCGGCTCGACCGGCGGCAACGACAGTTGCAGCTACCCCGCCTGGGTCGCGGGCCAGAACTACGTCACCGGCGACATCGTGCAGTACACCAACGGCAGCGACTACATCGCCACTCACGACAACCCGGGCTACGACCCGACCATCAGCACCTGGTACTGGAGCCCGTACAGCTGCTCCGGCGGTGGCGGCACCACGCCCCCGACCAACGGCGCATTCGTGGTCAGCGAGGCGCAGTTCAACCAGATGTTCCCGAACCGGAACTCCTTCTACACCTACGCCGGCCTGACCGCCGCCCTCAGCGCCTACCCGGGCTTCGCCACCACCGGCAGCGACACCGTCCAGAAGCAGGAGGCCGCGGCCTTCCTCGCCAACGTCAGCCACGAGACCGGCGGCCTCGTCTACGTCACCGAGATCGACAAGTCCGGCAACTACTGCGCCTCTGAGCCCTACGGCTGCCCTGCCGGCACCTACTCGTACTACGGGCGCGGCCCCATCCAGCTCAGCTGGAACTTCAACTACAAGGCCGCGGGCGACGCGCTCGGCGTCGACCTCCTGGACAACCCCAGCCTCGTCGAGACCGATCCCGCCATCTCCTGGAAGACCGGACTTTGGTACTGGGACACCCAGACCGGACCGGGCACCATGACCCCGCACGACGCCATGGTCAACGGCGCCGGCTTCGGCGAGACCATCCGCAGCATCAACGGCAGCATCGAGTGCAACGGCGGCAACCCCGCCGAGGTCCAGGACCGCGTCAACGCCTACGAGAACTTCACCTCCATCCTCGGCGTCCCCGCGGGCAGCAACCTCTCCTGCTGACCCGGACCCTGCTCCACCCGCGCACCGCGCACTGACGCGCTCCGCCCCCGGCGGGGCGCGTCGGCGTGCCGGGACGACGACCACCGCCAGCGCACCGCCGCCGGGCCGTCACCGGCCGGCCGTCGAGACGGTACTGAACGTCGTCTCGCCACCGACGGCTATCGCCGGGACGTGGGAGCCGTGAGAGCCGCGGGCACGATCGCGGACCTTCTTGACGTAGGAGCGTGTGAACGCGGCGGGCAGGCCGAAGCCGAGGACCTGGACGATGACCCGGGGCAGAGTCCCGGAGCCGGCGGCCTCGCAGGCAAGGGTGGCAACGGCACTGAGCGTAAAACCGATCGTCCAGGCGCCGGTGAGCACCGTGCAGGTGCGCCGGAAGAGCGGAGTGGTCCAAACCTCCGGTGCGGTATGCCGCTTGGCGATGCCCAGGACGAACGGCCGCCGCACCAAAAGCGTCACCGCTGCTATCAGCGCCAGCCACGCCGAGGACAGTCCGCCGGCGACATCACGCAGCGGCGAGTGAGGGTCGGCGAAGGCCACCGCGGTCAGCGCACCGAAGTAGGCAACCGTGCCGAACTCCAATATCTGCGCGTCCGCGGTCACTCCCGCCCTGCGGTCCTTCACCAGAGAGAGCACGCCAAGGGCCAGCGCCAGAAGCGCCGCCCACTGCCAGGCAAGACTCGACACGACGGCGAACACGATCCAGGGGAGAAAGCCTCGTAGCTGGCTCACGGCGACTGTCCCTTCCGCTTATATGCGAATTGACGACCCGGCGGGGATTTCCCGCTGCTCGAAAATGTACGGCGATGAAGGCGCCGCGTCCTCCACCCCCGGGTTGATTCCCGGGTGGAGAAATTTATCCACCCGGACTCCACCCGTGGGGGGATGACGACTCCCGCCGCAGGTCGTAGCGTTGATGAAAACGAGGCCGGAGCACGCCTATTCGGGACGGGACCGGCGTCGGCCCCTTTCACCGCGCGAACAAGGAAATGCGAGGATGCCATGTCCATGGCTATGGAATCGAATCACTGTCAGTACTGCAAACCGCCCGCGTCCACCGATCCGCAGGCGTTCCGCATCTCTCCCGCGGGCGCGATCGAGTACGGCCACGCGCCGGCGCCATGGACGGACACGACCATGCGCCTCCCCACGGCCCCTCCATCCCGCCGGCACCAGCGCCGGCACCGGCACCCACTCACCGCGATCCCGCGCGGGCCGGCCGAGCTCGACGTCGCCGAGGGCTCCTTCACCCACAGGCCGCGCTGTTCTCCTCGGGTCAGACGCCGTCTCACGTGTCGTTGCGGTTCTTCCAGCGGAAGGTGAACAGGCACAGCAGGAGGCCGCCGACGCACCACGCGGCGAGGACCAGGGCGGTTCGGCCGAACTCCCAGGCGCCCGCCGGTTCGAGGGCCGCGGCCGCCTGCGGGAGGAAGACCCCGCGCAGCCCCTGGCAGAGCCACTTGAGCGGGAAGAAGGAGCCGACAGTGAGCATCCAGTTCGGAATCGTGTCAATGAGGATGTAGACACCGGAGATGAACTGGAGCACCAGGAAGGGCAGGACCACCACGGAGGTGGCGCTGCGTCCGGACTTCGGCACGCTGCTGATCGCGATGCCGAGCAGCGCGCATCCGGTGATGCCCAGGACGAACACCCAGCCGAAAGTCAGCCACTTGACGGGCGTGGAGGGCAGGTCCACGCCGTACACGGTGGTGCCGAAGACGAGGAGGATCGCAGTTTCGAGGATGCCAGTGGTCAAGACCAGCCAGATCTTGCCGAGGAAGTACGCGGCCGGGGGCATCGGGGTGCCGCGCAGCCGCCGCAACACCTTCTCGTCCCGCTCGATCGCGATCGAGATGCCCAGTGACTGGAAGCTGGTCGACATGATGCCGGAGGCGATCATCGAGGTGACGTAGTACTGGGAGGCGCTGGTGCCCGTGTTCTTCATGTTGTCGCTGAAGATCGAGGCGAAGAGAAAGAGGAAGATGATCGGGAAGGCGAAGGTGAAGACGACCTGCTCACGCTGACGGAAGAAGAGCTTGATCTCCATCGCGCCCCGGTGCAGACCGAGTTGCCAGGCGCCGGGCAGCCGTGCGGTGGCGGTGCCGTCGTGGCCGCCGCGACGGCCGGCGCCCCGGCTGGTGCCGCCCGCGCCTCGCCCCTCGGCGGGACCGGGGTCGGTGCCGAGACTTGCGCCTGGGTCGGTGCCGAGGCCGGCGCGCGGGCCGGCACCGGACGCGGGCTCGGGATCGGGATCGGGGTGGCCCGCGGGAGTCGGGGCATTCGCGGCGGTCATCGCGGGGCCTCCTGTCCGATGAGTCGCAGGTAGACGTCCTCAAGGGTCGGCTGGGTCACCCGCAGTCCGGGTATCTCCCCGTCGAATCGGCGGGCGAGTTCGGTGACGACGCGGGTCGGGGTGTCGGTCTCCTCGGCGTGCGAGGTGCCGTCGGGGCCGGTCCAGTGGACGGTCGTGCGGGCGTCGGCGCGGCCGGCCAGCGTGCCGGGGGCGCCCTCGGCGACGACCTTGCCCGCGGTGATCACGGCGAGCCGGTCGGCGAGGGCTTCGGCCTCCTCCAGGTAGTGCGTGGTGAGGATGATGGTGGTGCCCTCGTCGGCGAGGGAGCGGATCAGTTCCCAGAACTGCCGCCGGGCCACCGGGTCGAAGCCGGTGGTGGGCTCGTCGAGGAGCAGCAGCCTCGGGTCGCTGATCACGCCGAGGGCCACGTCGAGCCGGCGGCGCTGGCCGCCGGAGAGCGCTTTGACACGGCTGCCGGCCTTCGCTTCGAGCCCGACCAGCGCGATCACCTCCGCCGGGTCGCGCGGGCAGGGGTAGTAGCGGGCGAAGTGCCGGACCGTCTCACCGACGGTCAGTTCGCTCACCGCCGACTCGTCCTGCCATACGATGCCGACCTGCGCCTTCCAGGCCCGGTCGGCGGTGGCGGGGTCGGCGCCCAGGACGGTCACCTCGCCCTCGTCGCGGGAGCGGTGGCCCTGGAGGATCTCCACGGTGGTGCTCTTTCCGGCACCGTTGGGTCCGAGGATGCCGAACACCTCGCCCGCCCTGATGTCCAGGTCGAGCCCGTCCACCGCCATGACGTCGCCGTACCGCTTGCGAAGCCCCCGTACGCGTACCGCGTCCCCCTCAGCCATGCGACCAGTGTGCCGCGCTGGGGCCGCCGCTCGAACGGGAACGGCGAAACCGTACGAACGGATGAACGAGGCTGGGTGCGCGCCTGGTTGACGGCCGCACATGGGTGCCGTTGTGTCCCGGTTGGATAACGGGCGGGCGGTGCGCGGGGTTCGTCCTTACTCTGACTGTCCTACCGGGTTCGCCAGGGGGGCACCCGGGATCGATCAGGGGACGTCAGGGACATCATGAATCGCTTTCGCATGCTCGCCGCCGGGTCCGTGGCCGGTGCGGCCGTCGCCGGGGCACTGCTCGTGCCGACTCCGGCGAGCGCGTCGGCCGGGTCCGTGCACTTGCACAAGATCTACTACAACAGCCCGGGGGTGGACCGGCGGACGAACGCGAGCCTCAACGCGGAGTACGTGCAGATATCCAACACCACCGGCAAGTCGGCGAGTCTGAAAGGTTGGACCCTAACGGATGCGTCGAAGCACAAGTACACCTTCACCACTTACACACTTGGCGCTCACAAAACCGTGACCATACACACCGGCAAGGGGAGCAACACGGCCGCCAACCGGTATCAGGGTCGTTCCGCGTACGTCTGGAACAACGACAAGGACACGGCCACGCTCAGGTCTTCCAAGGGCACCAAGATCGACACCTGCTCGTACAACTCGACGCGGGTCGCGTACAAAATGTGCTGACGCCTCGACCAACCGCCGGGTAGGGCGGAACGGGCCACCAGGAGGGGCGGCGGATCGTCGTGACGATCGCCGTCCCTCCGCCGTTTCGGAGGGACGTTTTGGTATCCATGGAGTATCAAAGGCACAAAGGCGAGTGGCGGGTGAGACGGCGTTAGCAGGTATTTGACACGCCGGGAAACCCACTCGTAGAGTCAGCCCCCGTCAACTCCGAGTAATTCCCGGGCCAAGCGCGGCTCAGGGCGGAATTTCCGTTTTGGCGCGTTCTGACAGCCGTGACCACCCCCGCCCCACCGGGGAGACGGCTTCTACTGGCGACCGACACACGCGCCGACGATGGAGACTGAGGACGGGGATGCACGGTGAGTAGCCGGCACCAGCGCGAGCCACGAAAGAAGCCGCGGCACCCGTCCTTCGAAGGACGGTACATCTGGCACTCCGCCGCCGACGACCGGCAGTTGGCCGACGCCTGCGTGGATGTGCAGGCGGGCCGCTACCTGAGCGCCTCCGAAACCCTGCGGGAGACGCAGGACGACTTCGGCTTACGCGCGCATCGCTCGCTGGTGCTCGCCTCCGAGGCATGGGACTCGGACCTGACGGAGCGTTGGGTCGCCGAGGAGCCCTGCGCCGAGTCGGCGCTGCTGTGGGCCCGGGTCGCCGTCCTGCGGGCCCTGCGCGCCGCGGACAGCAAGGACGACCGCGCCACCGCGCTGTCCCGGATAGCCCTGGCCGCCTGCCAGCAGGCGGCCGGCCACGCACCGCAGGACCCGACCCCATGGGTGGCCCAACTCGCCCTGGCCCGCTTCCATCGGTCGTTCGACCCGGCCCCACAGGGCCTGCTGACCGCGCCGCCCGGACCCTGGCGGCTGCTGTCCCACATCCTGCGGCTCGACCCCTGGAACCGCGAAGCGCACCACCGCTTCCTGTCCATCTACTTCCCCCGCAACGGCGGCCGCGCGTCCGAAGTCTGGGACGTGGCCGCCTTCCTGAGTCAACGGGCCCCCAGCGGATCACCGCTGTCGCTGCTCCCCCTGGTGGCCCTGGTCGAGAACTACAACCCGTCGGCACCACTCGCCTACAAGATGTGGGAGCAACCGCCGTGGAGCACCGCGGCGTTGAGCATTTACCACAAGTGGCTCCCGAACGTGGCCGGTTACCGGTTCACGCCGGTGGTGGATCTGTCGTACCTCGCGCACGCGCTGGTCATGGCGCGCAAGGAGTTCGAGGCGCGGGCGGCCTTCATGTTGATGGGCCCGTATGCCTCACGCATGCCCTGGAGCGCGTTCGGCGCCCCGGAGGAACAGCTCACGAAGGCCCGAGAGGCATGCGGCCTCACGGTGCCCGGCGGTCCGTGAGCCCATACCGGTACCGGTCGACCAGATCCCACCAGAATGGACGGTTCGCATGTCTGACCCAGCAGTGACCAGCCGCGACAGGAGAACGGACCAGGCGGCACCGATCGCCCTGGACGACGACGCCACGCTGCATGCGATGGGCTACCCGCGGAAATTGACCCGGCGATTCCGGGCATTCGACAATTTCGCGATCTCTTTCACCATCATCAACATCATTTCCGGCATCTTCTCGGCGTTCGGGATGGGAATGGCCGGCGGCGGCCCGCGCATCCTGATCTTCGGCTGGATCGGGGTGTCGGTGATGGTGCTCTTCGTCGGGGCCGCCATGGGCGAGATCGCCTCGGCGTACCCGACCAGCGGCGCGCTGTACTTCTCCGCGGGCAAGCTCGCCAAGCGGCACAACGGCGCCTGGTCCTGGTACACCGGCTGGCTCAACTTCATCGGCCAGGTGGCCGGCACCGCCGCCACCGACTACGCCGCCGCGACCTTCATCCAGTCGTACATAGCCATGCAGTGGGACTACACGCCCACGCTCAAGAAGACCGTGCTGATCACCGCGGCCATCCTGCTGGTCCACGCGCTGCTCAACACGTACACCGTGCGGTTGGTCGCTCTCATCAACCGGATCTCCGTGTGGTGGCTGATCATCGGCCTGCTGGTGATCGTGATCTCGCTGATCTCGGTGCCCTCGCACCACCAGCACGCGAGCTACGCCTTCCACTACGTCAACACCACCGGCTTCCACAGCGCGATCTACGCCGGGCTGCTCGGTCTGCTGGTCACGAGCTGGACCTTCACCGGCTTCGACGGCAGCTTCCACATGTCCGAGGAGACCGTCCAGGCCACCGTCAACGCCCCCAAGGGCATCGTGCGCGCCATCGGCTACTCGGCGATCACCGGCCTGATCCTCATGGTCGCGCTGGTGTACTCGATCCGTGACTACGGCAGCGAGGTCACGTCGTCCGCGCCGCCGGTCCAGATCCTGATCGACGCGCTCGGCCAGGGCCTGTCCAAGGCGATCCTGGTCATCATCATCGGCGCCATGCTCTTCTGCGGCCTGGCCAACATGACCTCCAACACCCGCATGATCTTCGCGTTCTCGCGGGACGGCGCCATGCCCGGCTCGCGGCTGTGGCACTCCGTCTCCCCGCGCACCCGCACGCCCGTCAAGGCGGTCTGGCTGGCCGCGGCCTCCTCGCTGGTGCTGGTGCTGCCGGGCTGGTGGTCGCACACCGCGTTCAGCGCTGTGGTCAGCGTCAACGTGGTGGGCCTGTTCCTCTCCTACGGCATCCCGATCTTCCTGCGGCTGCGCCTGAAGGACGAGTTCGCCGCCGGCCCGTGGCACCTCGGCCGCTGGAGCAAGCCGGTCGGCATCGTCGCGGTACTGTGGATCATCACCAGCAACGTGCTGTTCATGCTGCCGCAGGCCACCCCGATCACCGCGAGCACGTTCAACTACGCACCGATCGCCCTCGCGGCGGTCCTGGTGATCGCGACGCTGTGGTGGTTCGCCACGGCCCGCAAGTCCTTCCACGGACCGGTCAGTTACGGCGGTCCCGACGAGGTCGCGGCGATGGACCTGGTCTGAGCGGCGGTCACCGCGCCGACGCAGCGGACCAGGCAGTAGCCAAGCGGGGAGTTCCAGCGGGACGATCCAGCAGGACGACCAGGCGGAGCGGCCCGGCAGAGGACCGGCAGCGCGCCGGCGGACCGGCACCATGCCGGCGGAAGGAGAGGAACGCGTGCGGGACGACCTCACCGTCACCCAGGCGACGGCTGCCGAGTGGGACGAGATCGTGGCGTGGACCGCCGGCGAGGGCTGGAACCCCGGCCACGGCGACGCGGCCCACTTCCTCCCGAGCGATCCGGCCGGCTTCTTCGTCGGCCGGCTGGACGGCCGCGTCGTGTCGGCCGTCTCGGTCGTGGTGTACTCCCCCGAGTACGCCTTCCTCGGCTACTACCTGGTCCATCCCGACCACCGCGGCACCGGCCTCGGCCTCGCCACCTGGAACGCCGCGCTGCCCCACGCCGAGGGCCGGGTGATCGGCCTCGACGGGGTTCCGGCGCAGCAAGCCACCTACGCGCGTGCCGGGTTCGCCCCGGCCTACCGCAACGTCCGCCACACCGGCCGTCCGCGCACGGCCGGTGCGGCGACGGACCCCGCGGTCCTCGCGGTGCAGCCGCACCACCACGGGGCGATCGCGGCGTACGACCGCGGCTGCTTCCCCGCCGCCCGCGCCGACTTCGTGTCCCGCTGGCTCACCGACGACGGCCACACCGCCCGGGTGCTGCTCGGTGCCGACGGCGGCGTCCGCGGGTACGGCGTCATCCGCCCGGCACACCAAGGCCACCGCGTCGGACCGCTGTTCGCGGACACCGCCGAGGAGGCCGGCGTCCTCTTCGACGCCCTCGTCGCCACGCTGCCGCCCGGGGCGGAGGTGGCCATCGACATCCCCGACCTGTACCCGGCAGCGGCGAAGCTCGCCGCCGACCGCGGCCTGACCGCCAGTTCGGAGTGCCTGCGGATGTACAGCGGCACGGCGCCGGTGAGCCGTGTCGAGGCGGTCTACGGCACCACGTCCCTCGAACTCGGCTGACCGGCACTGCTGACCGGCTCGGCTGATCGGACGGGCCGCATGACGGATCAGCCGACCGGCACGACCTCGATCGACGGCCGCCCCGGCGAGTCCAGGTACAACCGCTCCTTCCTGCCGTCCTGTTCGAGCTCGACCGTGAGCCGGTAGGGGTAGCGGCCGGGGGCGAGAGTGGCGACCACCGCGCCGGCCCAGTAGCAGTAGACCGGGGTGTACGGGTCCCGCATCCGGTCGGGCACGCCGTACCTCTTCAGGTCGGTGCAGACCTTCACCTCGGCGACGTCGTCCTCGTCGCCCTCCTCGCCGTCGAGGAAGACGACCCCGCCGATCCTGGGCAGCGGTGGCCAACTGCCGTCCGGGCGAGGCGACATGGCGATCGGCCGGACGATCCAGTTGAGCACCTGGCCCTGCTTGCAGACCGTCCGCAGGTCGGCGGTGCCCTGGCCCGCGCCGCCGACGCTGTTGTCCATCATGAAGACGGCGCCGTCCAGGGAGCGGGCGGCGGTGGCCTTGGCCACGTCCACGAAGGTGACGACGTTGAGCTGGACGGAGTTGAGCTGACCGGGGTAAGGACGGTCGGGGTCGGGCCGACCGGGCCGGTCGGAACCGGAGCCGAGGCCGTCGGGGTCGCGCCGCTGCCCGGCCGATGTCGTGGCGGGTCTCATGGCGGTGCGGTCACCTCTCCCAGGCCAGCAGCGGCGACAGTTCGGTGACCATCGGCTCGTTCCTGCTGCCCAGCAGGAACGCGATGCGGTACGGCGTGGCCGGGATGGCGTCCTTCTTCACGGTGCCGGTCCAGTACGAGATGTCGGTGCCCGGGTAGATCTTCCGGATCGGCTCGCACACCGACGGGTCGATCTCGACGGCGTCGATGGCCAGATACGCCTCGCACTCCAACGGGATCGCGGACCACAGGAGTTGGTCGCCGGCCCGGACCACGGTACGCAGTTGCTCGGTGCCGTGACCGGTCGAGCCGGCCGCCTTCCCGGTGTCGTAGAGGTACAGGTTGCGGTGCAGGGCGCCCGTGGCGAGCGCGCCCACCACGTCGATCACCGCGGCGATCGAGATCGGCCGCCGTTCGTCGTCCCGGCCCCGGCCTCCGCCGGCCGAACCCGCCCCGCTCGTCTGGTGCTTCGCCGCGGTCATCGCCCATCCCCTTCCGGCTTGCGGCAGTCCGCCGCGCCTGTGCCGAACCCGGCGGCGGCTGCGCGGATCGGCAGCGGCCCCAGTCCGGCCTTGGTGAACCCGTTGCGCTTCGGGGCGGTCCTGATCCTGACCGCCGAGTCGTACGCCAGCCGCACCGGCTCCCATCTCCACTGCCCGTCGCTCTCCACCGGTTCGTGCAGCTCGATCCGCATCGTGTAGCCGTACGTGCCCGGCCGGGTGGTGTCGACGGACGCGGACCAGTACCAGCCGTCGGTGACCTGGTCGGGCGAGCCGTAGACCGCCGGGTGGAGCACGCCCTTGTCGACCGCCTCGCCGACGATGGCACCGAGCACCGGCTCGGGGTGGGCGTGGCCCGCGGGGAACCAGCCGGACCTCGGGGTGTGGAGCCCGCCGGTGATGTCGGCGACCCGGCCGACCGGCTTGCCGCCCGGTTTGCCCACCGGCTTGCCGCCCGACGTGCCGCCCGCGCGGGCCGGGGTCCTGGCGGTGCCACGGCCGCGTTCGGCCGCGAGGTAGCCGCGCGGGACGGTCGGCGGGATCGAACCGAGGCTGTACAGCGCCCAGTTGATCACCTGCTCGTCGGCCTGCGAACCGTCGCTCCAGTAGCTGCCGTTGATCGCGGTGATCAGGTCCGCGCTGCCCTGGCCGACCGAGCCCTGGAGCCGCGCGTTGTCGAGGAGGTGAATGCTGCCCTCCAGGGTCCGGCTCTCCAGGGCGGCGGCGACGTCCACCAGCACGACGACCGCCACTTGCTGGTTCATACGGCCCACCTTCCATCTTCCTTGTACGGGCGCGGTGCGCGGCGTGCGGTGTGTGGTCCGAGGTGCACGGTGTGCGGTGCGCAGCGTTCCTACGGGCACAGCAGCGACGGGGTGTCGACGTACGCGAGGCTCGACTCGCCCCCGGACATGCGGAGTTCCAGCCGGTAGCGCTGCGGCACACCGCGCGGCATGTCGGCGGGGACCACGCCGGACCAGACCGCCAGGTCCGGTCGGGCGCTCTCCGGGACCTCCCCCACGTCCCCCGACTCCCCCTGCTCCGGGCCGAGGAACACGATGCGTCGGATCGCCACCGGCGTCTGCACGTCCAGCGGCACGGCCGACCACTGGACGACCTGGCCGGGGCGTACCACCGTGCACAGGTCGGGGGTGCCCTGCCCCTGGCTGTCGCACCCGCTGTCGTCCATCAGGCAGAGGTGGCCGCCGCGCAGGGTGCCCGTGGAGAGCGCCCCGACCACGTCCACGGCGACCGCGATGTTCACCTGCGGCTGCACGCGGGGCCTCACCGGGCGGTCCAGTCGGCCCTAACGTCCCGCACCAGCGGCACCTTGCCGACGGCGGTGTGCTCGATCTCCGGCGAGTCGCGGGGCACGAACCGCAGGTCGAAGCGGTATCCGCTCTTCGCGATCGACACCGGGTCGGCCTCCCACTGGTTGTACACGGACAGGGCCAGCGGCAGGCTCTCGGCGAACGCGCGCTGCACGCCGTGCGCGCCCAGCGCCTCGTCCAGCCGGTAGGCGGCGCCGGGCACGTCGTCGACGGCGGCGAGCAGGGTGAGCAGCTTCGACTCGCGGTGGTTGACGAACTGCACGTCGTGCGCGGCCTCGTCGAGGTCCAGCACCCTCCCGGCCCGCAGCCGGTCGCGCAGTGCGGCGTAGGCGCGGGCGGCGGCGTACTGCGTGTCGCCCAGGTGCAGGACGTCGCCGCTGCGGCCGGCGAACTCGAACCGCTGGGTGCGCAGGCCCGGTTCGTCGGTCCTGGGCCGGCGGATCATCCGGTCGCCGAGCTTGAGCCGCAGCAGCGGGGCCTCGTGGGCGTGCAGGCGGGTGACGACGAGTTCGCCCTCCGCCCCCTCCGGCACCCAGCGGCCGCTGTCGTCCACGATCTCCACCAGGTGCAGTCCGGGCACGGCCGCCAACCATGCTGAGGACTCGCTCAGTTGCAGGCCGATGGTCTCGGCCTGGGTGGCGGCGAAGTAGCTGAGGATGGACAGGTTCGGGTACATCGCCTTGAGTTCGGCGCGCTTGCGCCTGGCGAGCACCCCGCTGCCGTACATCGCCACCCGGAAGCTCTCCTTGGCCGGACGGCTCATGCCGGCGCCGAGTTCGGTGAGGATCGCGATGCCGGCGGTGATGCCCATCAGCGCCTTGGGGCCGGGGTAGGAGAACATCTGCTCGATGACGGCGGTGCCGACCGGGCCGGCGCCGATGTAGTTGACGCCCGGCACGCTCTGCAGGACACCGCCGACCATGGTGCCGCTGCTCCACATCTGGTAGTCGGCGAGCGTGGTGAACAGCCACTTCGGGTCGTCGCCGGTGAGGTGGGGGGCGAGCATGTGCCGGCCGATGAAGTCGCCGGCCAGCCGGTAGGTGTCCTGCAACTCCCGTAGCGAGTAGACCGTTTCGACCGGCAGGCCGCCGCTGGTGCCGCCGCTGGCGACGATCTCGAAGCCGCCGCGGGTCAGGGGCACGACCAGCCCGGGCCGTTCGCCCATGAACAACTCGCGCTGGGTGTCCTTGTCGGCGAGCGGTACCCGCTGCCACTCGTCGTACGTCGCCGGGGTGTCGGGCACTCCGGCCCCGGCCAGCCGCTCGCGCCACAGCGGGTTGAGCCGCACGGTGTGCACCATCTGCTGCAGCCGGCGGAGCACCAGCGTGTCCTGCACCTCGTGGTCCACCGCGCTGTACGGGGTGCCGAGCGTCTGCTCGCAGGCCCGCAACACGCTCAGGAAGGAGGGGAGTCGGGAGACCTGCTCGATGCTCGCCGGGCGGTGGTCGAGGTCGGGGATCAGCCGCCTCACCAGCTCGGTGCGGCCGGCCGCGGTGGTGTTCTCGGTCAGCATGCTCGCTCAACTCCCTGGCCGGCCGTCCGGATCTCCGCGAGCAGGGTCCGGAAGTGGTCGGCGGTGGTCCGGTGGTTCATCAGCACGACGCGCAGCGCGGCGGTCCCGTCGACGTCGACCTTCGAGATGAAGAAGTCGCCGCGGGCCTTGATCCGGTCCCTGATCGCGATCTGGTGGCGGTGCACGTGGTGCTCGGGCAGCCCGGGCGGGCGGTGCCGGAAGCACAGGATGTTCGCCTCCGGGTGGTGCAGCGCCTCGAAGTCCGGCGCGGCGCGGACCAGTTGGTATGCCCGCTCGGTGAGCCGGCACAGCTGCTCGATCCGCTCGGCGAACAGCGCCGGCCCGTAGACCGCCCACAGCACCCACAGCGGCATGATCATGGGGCGCTTGGTGCACTCCAGGTTCCGGTCGCCGCTGTCGAGCGCGGTGTAGAGGTCGGGCTCGTCGTCGAAGACGTAGCTGGCCCGCTGCCGGAAGGCGCCGGCGCCGGCGTCCTTGTCCCGGTGGAAGAGCAGGGTGCACGGCGCGGGCACGAACATCATCTTGTGCGCGTCCCAGGTGAGCGAGTCGGCCTTCTCGATGCCGCGCAGCCGGTGCCGCAGCCGCCCGGAGAGGAGCAGGCTCGCACCGTGGGCACCGTCGACGTGCAGCCACAAGCCCATCTCCCTTGCCAGGTCGCCGAGTTCGTCCAGCGGGTCGAACGCACCGAGCGCGGTGGTGCCGGCCGAGGCGACCAGGCAGAAGACGTCCAGGCCGCGGGCCTTGGCGGCGTCGAGCGTGCTGCGGGCCGCGTCGGGGTCGATCTGCTTGGCGGCGTTGAGCGGCAGCCGGACGATCTGGGACTCGCCGACGCCGATCACGCCGGCCGCCCGGGCCACGCTGTAGTGGGCGTCGGCGCCGATCGCGATCGCCGGTCGGGCCCCGCGCCCGCCGAACGCGGCGGCGCCGTCGGCCCAGAAGCCCGGGAAGGCGCGGTTGCGGGCGGCCAGCAGCGCGGTCAGGTTGGCCAGCGAACCGCCCGACGTGGTGGTCATGCAGAACCGCCCGGGGTCCCAGCCGATGTACGCGTTGAGCTCGGCGGCCATGATCTGCTCGGCCACCTTGGGCAGTTGGGCGGCCTCGTAGAACGACGAGGGCTGGTTGGCCACCGATCCGGCGAACTCCACGACGGCCGCGAGCGGCACCGAGCCGGTGAACTGCCGGCCCATCGCACCCGGCGAGTGCACCTGGATGCCGGTCTCCAGGTAGAGGTCGACGATCGCGGCCAGCCGGTCCCCGTCGAAGCCGGCGACCCGCTCGCGCTCCCGCGTCATCAGCGAGCGCGCGGTCTTGGCCAGCACCCGCGGGTCAGTCAGTTCGAGACCGCGCACGGAGTGGTCGCCGATGTGCCGGGCCAGCTGTCCGAGGGTGCGCTCGGCGGCCGTACGGAAGTGCGCGGGACCGAACGCGGCTGCCTCCGGCGGGCCTTGGGCAGGCTCGTCCGCGTCGCGCGACTCGGTGTACGGCTCGGCGTACGGCTCCGACTGCTGCGACGGAATGCGACCCGCGGCCCCTACCGCGGCCGCATGGGGCTCTGCCATGCGTGGTCCCCCTCGATACAGCGTCCTGCTGCTCGGAGGATGGCAACGCCGTTCCGTGGACGTCTACGCGCTTCACTCACATAGGGTGCGAGATTCGCCCGTACGGCCCAATCCGGGCGCAGTTGCGCGCGGGTGTGCGAAACGGACGCCCGCGAGGGGGTGGATGGGGACGCGGACCACGGCGACGGCGGCAGCGCGGACACCGTAGGCACGGCGCCCGACGACGGCTGCGCGGCGAGGGAGGCACGGCGGTCGACGACGGCTGCGCGGCGAGGGAGGGCTACGCGGGGAGGAACGGCCGGAGCATCCGCCGCAGGTCCGCCTCGCCGAGGATGTGCAACGCGCGGGCCGCGATCCTGCCTTGCGCGTCGATCACGACGGTGGCCGGCACGCTCTGCGGATTGACGCTGTTCCTGGGGAACTTCAGCACCTCCCGCCCGGACGGGTCGAACAGGCTCGGGTAGGGCAGGGCGAACCGCTTCGCGAAGGCCGCGGCGTTCGTCCGCGAGTAGTCGCGGGTGTCGATACCGAGGAACCGCACACCCTGCGCGCGGGTGGACGCGGCGACCGCGGCCAGCCCGGGCGCTTCCGCGCGGCAGGGACCGCAGTTGCTGGACCAGATGTTGATCACCACCACGTGGCCCTTGTACGCGGCGAGGCTGTCGCGGCCGCCGCTCAGCGTGCTGCCCGCCAGGTCGGGCGCCGCCACGCGCCGGGTGGCGGCGATCGGCGCGAGGTCGTCGGTGCCGGCCGACGTGGAACCGCCGCCGCCCCCGCACGCGGCGAGCAACGGGGCAACGGCCGACGCGACGAGCAGCGTTCGCGGGGTACGGCTCCACCGCACCCGGCCCGGCCGGCGCGGCGCTTCCCGACGGGGAATCCGGATCACGCCGCCCAGCCTCGCACAGGGTCCGAACTCCCCTTCATCCGGGCCGGGTTCGAACTCGCCCTCGCCCGCGCCGGGTTCGAACTCGCCCTCGCCTGCGCCGGGTTCGGGTCGGCGCCTGATCCGCACGCACGCGCTCCGCGTGGCCCCACCACGCGACGCAGCGCGCGGCAGGGCGGTCACGGCAGCGTCAGCACCCGCGGGCCGGACGGGGTGACGGCGACGGTGTGTTCGATGTGCGCGGCACGGCTGCCGTCGGTGGTGCGCAGGGTCCAGCCGTCGTCGGCGGTGAAGTAGGCGTTGCGCCCGCCGGACATCAGCATCGGCTCGATCGCCAGCGTGAGGCCGTGCCGCAGCGGGAAGCCGCGGCCGGGGCGGCCGCGCCCGGGCACGTGCGGGTCCTCGTGCATCCGCCGCCCGATGCCGTGGCCGCCGAAGTCCGGGGGCATGCCGCAGCCGGCCGCGTCGGCCACCTCGCCCACCGCGTACGAGATGTCGCCGATCCGGTTGCCGGCCACCGCGGCGGCGATCCCCGCGTCGAGCGCGCGCTGGGTGGCGTCGATCAGCGCGACGTCCTCGGGGCGGGGCGTGCCGACGATGAAGCTGATCGCGGCGTCGCCGGTCCAGCCGTCCAGTTCGGCGCCGCAGTCGATGCTGACCAGGTCGCCGTCGCGCAGCCGGTAGCCGTCGGGGATGCCGTGCGCCACGGCGTCGTTGACCGAGGCGCAGATCACCGCGGGGAACGGCACGGACGCGAACGACGGCCGGTATCCGAGGAACGGCGAGCTCGCGCCCGCTTCGGCCAGCACCGCGCGGGCCACCTCGTCCAGCTCGGTGAGCGATACGCCGACCGCCGCGGCCGACCGCGTGGCGCCGAGCGCGTCGGCCACCACCCGCCCGGCCTCGCGCATCGCGTCCAATGCCGCGTCCGTCTTGATCTCGACCATGGAACGCGCCTCCCCATTCTCATACCGGATAACTATCCCGGTATTAGTATCACGTCCATGGTGCGCAATCCCCTGACCCCCGAGGAGCGGGCCCGTGGCGAACGCCTCGGCGCCTTGCTCCGCGCAGCCCGCGGCGACCGGAGCATGACCGCCGTCGCGGCCGCGGCCGGCATCTCCGCGGAGACGCTGCGCAAGATCGAGACCGGCCGCGCCCCCACCCCGGCCTTCTTCACGATCACCGCCCTCGCCAACGCCCTCGGCCTGTCCGCCGACCGCCTGGCCATCGAGTGCAGCCCACCGGAGCCCGAAGCCCTGACCGCCTAGCACCCGGCGCCTGACACCCGGTCTCCAGCACCCGGCACCCGGCGCCCCGCACCCCGGAACCCGGAACCCGGAACCCGTCCGACGCCACCACCGCGCCGAACCCGAGCCGGCCCGCGCACCCGGCCTCCATGCAAACGTTTCACCCCGCGGCCCACCCACCCGCGGCCCGCCACCCCTGGACCGGCCGGCCCGACCCGCCCCCGCAGCCCGCCTCCAACCGCCGCCTCCCCCACCACCGTTGGCACAGATATGGGGCGCCGGACCCTGGACGCTCGCGCGGCACAGCACATAGTCTCGCGTCGTTCCGCCATTATGAATCGTTTCACACCTATCGTGGGAGCCGCGCACCCCTCCCGTGCGCGACCGTTCGAGACGCGAGGCGCCCGGCGCCCTTCGGGCGGAACTGTCATGTTCATGACCTGATGCGACAGGAGCCGACATGGACCGCCCGACCCATCCGACCGATCCGACCCGCCCGACCCATCCGACCCGCCCGGCGGGCAACCCGGCGGCGCCCGCCCGCCGCACGGTGCTCAAGTCCCTGGGCGCCGCCGGTGCCGCCGCCGCGGCCGCCCCGCTGCTGCCCGCGACCGCCGCACACGCCGAGGGCGCCGCGGGAGCCGCCGCGCCGCTGCCGATCGACTGGCACGCCGCCGGCCGTGTGTCGAAGACCACGCCGACGCTCCAGGTCGTGGTGAACCCCAAGATCCGCCGGGAGTCGCCGATCCACGACAGCGTCTACCGCGCGCTGCGCAACCTCGACACCGACTACGTGCGCTTCGTGCCGTGGTTCCCCTACCCGAAGCTCGGGGTGGCCGAGCTGGAACCGCCGGCCGACGGCCGTACCAGCTGGGACTTCTCGCTCATCGACCCGCTCGTCGAGGACTTCGAGAAGGCCACCCGCGGCAGATCGACGATCCTCAACTTCAGCACCATCCCGGAGTGGATGTGGCAGCCCACGCCGTGGACGCTGGAGGACGGTGCGCTGCACGTGGTCGGCGGCGACATCGGCATCGCCGCGAGCGGCACGGACTGGACCGACTACACCTTCGCCGTCGACGTCACCCCGCGGGCGACCGGCGTGCAGGACGGGTCCGACTACGCGCAGGCGGGCTGGACGGTCCGGATGCGGGACCCCGGCAACGGCTACGGGTTCCTGCTGTCGAACTACCCGTACAGCGCCCCGGCGCAGAGCGGCTACCTCGTCTTCGTGCCCTTCAAGGACGGCCAGTCGGGCCCCGTCCGGGCCACCGCGCTGCCGTTCGCGGTCGAGGACGGCCGGACCTACCAGGTGCGCACCACCGCCGCCGGCTCCACCCTGACCGTCAGCGTGGACGGCACGGACGTGCTGACCGTGCAGGACGACACCTTCGCCGCCGGAACGGTCGGGTTCCGCGAACACGGTTCGGAGTCGGCCGACTTCGACAACGTCGTCGTGACGTCGGCCGACGGGACGACGCTGCTCTCCGACGACTTCTCCGGCGACCTGTCCCGCTGGACGGCGCCCGTCGCCTACCCGGACGACCCGGACGCGCCGGACTTCGGCTACTCGCAGGGGCAGCGCCTGGCCGTGCCGGTCTCGGTCGTCGCCGACTACTACCGGCGGCTGGTCTCCTGGTACACCGCCGGCGGCTTCACCGACGAGTACGGCGCCTTCCACCGGTCGCCGTACCACTACCAACTGCCGTACTGGGAAGTGCTCAACGAGGTCGACTTCGAGCACGCGATGACCCCGCAGGAGTACACGGAGCTGTACGACGCGATCGTCACCGCGATCCACGAGGTGTCACCGCGCACCAAGTTCGTCGCGCTGGCGCTCGGCAACTCCGCCGGCTTCGACTTCTACCGCTACTTCCTGGACCGGGCCAACCACCGGCCGGGCGTCCCGCTCGACCTGATCAGCTACCACTTCTACGCCGTGCCCAACTCCGCCGACACCGCGGACGACTACGGGCCGGACGGCTTCGCGCAGGCGGACGGGTTCCTCGCGACCGTCGCCCAGGTCGAGCAGATCCGTACCTCGCTGGCACCCGATGTCCGCACCACTGTCGACGAGTTGGGCACGATCCTGCCCGACTCGGCCACCCAGTCCGACCCGGCGCCGATCCCCGACGCGTACTGGAACTTCTCCGGCGGGCTCTACGCCTACGTCTTCGCCCGGCTCGCGCTGATGGGCATCGACATCGTGGGCGAGAGCCAGTTGATGGGCTACCCGAGCCAGTACCCGTCGGTGTCGATGCTGGACTGGACGACCGGCGGGCCCAACGCGCGTTATCGCGTGCTGGAGTTGATCCTCGACGAGATCCGGCCCGGCAGCCGGCTGATCGAACTCCCCGACCAGCCCTCGGGCGACGTGTACGCCCTCGCGCTCGTCGACAGGGGCCGCCGCAAGGTGCTGCTGGTCAACAAGACCAACGCGCCGGTCACCGTCACGATCGACGGGCTGCGCGGCGCCCACGTCAGGGTGGTGGACCAGAAATCGGCCGGCGGCGACATCCGCGGCGAGTGGAGCGGCGCCGACTCCTACCCGCTGGGCGGATACGCGGTCGCGGTGGCGACGCTCACGACGTGACCGGCTGACCGGCTGACCGGGGCCGACCGGTTGAGAGGGCCGTTACGCTCGGCCCAACCGACCTGTGGAGGCCCCGTGTCCGGGTACGTCACCGTGCAGACCACGACCGACAGCGCCGAACGCGCCGAGCAGCTGGCACGGGTGGCGGTCGAGGCCCGCGCCGCGGCCTGCGCGCAGATCGACGGGCCGATCCGCTCCGTCTACTGGTGGGAGGGCGAGGTCCGGGCCGAGCAGGAGTGGCGGGTGCTCCTCAAGACCCCGGCCGAGCGGTACGACACGCTCGAAGCGCTGCTCGAGTCCGCCCACACGTACGACACTCCGGAGATCATCGCGGTGCCGATCGAGCGCGGCAGCGCGCCGTACCTGGCCTGGCTCGACGCGGAGACGGCCGCGGGCTGACCGGCCACCGCCACCGCCCGCCGGCCCGCCCGTACGCTCCCGCGATCGATCGATCGATCGGGAGGTACGGGCGGGCCGGCGGGCGGATGGGCGTACGGGCAGGCGTCCCTGCGGGCGTTACGCCGCCACCGGCTCCTCGGCGATCTGCTCGGCGCTGGGCGCCAGCCGCGGCGACAGCGCGGTGACCGCGATCGCCACCACCATGAAGGCGGCCGCGACCAGCAGTCCGCGGTGGAACCCGGCCACCAGCGCGTCGGACTGGGAACTGCCGTGCGCGAGGTCGGAGGTGGTCTTCGAGGTGGACAGCGTGGTGACGACGGCGAGCCCGAGCGCGCCGCCGACCTGGTTGAAGGCGGTGACGACACCGGAGGCGGCGCCGGCCTCGTGCGCGGAGACGTCGGCGACCGCGGCGATCTGCGAGGGTACCGCCACGGACGTGATGCCCGCGCCGAACAGCAGCAGGCCGGGCAGGAGTTGGCCGGCGTACGACCCGTCGGCGCCGGCCGCGGTGAGCAGCAGCAGCCCCACCGTGCTCATCATCGCGCCACCGATCTGCACCGGGCGGGTGCCGAACCGGGTGACCAGCGGGGTGGCCGCGACCGCGCCGAAGATCGCGGTGCCGCCCATCGGCAGGAACTCGACCCCCGCGTGCAGCGCGCTGCCGTGCCTGACCTGCTGGAGGAAGATCGCGGTGAGGAAGAACATCGACAGGAAGCCGGCCCCGTTGAGCGCGAGCGCGCCGCCGGCCGTGCTCAACGCGCGGGAGCGCAGCAGCCGCAGCGGCACGAGCGGCGCCGCCGCGCGGGACTCGACCACCAGGAAGCCCGCGAGCATGGCGACGCCTGCGACCAGGCAGCCGATCACCTCGAACGAGGACCAGCCGACCGGCTCGGCGCGCACCACGCCGTAGACGACCGCGAGCAGCCCGCCGGTGCCGAGCAGCGCGCCCGGCAGGTCGAACGAGCGCGCACCGGCGCGCCGCGGGAAGTGCCGTACGAACAGCGGCGCGGCGATCACCAGGCCGACCACGATCGGCACGTTGACGATGAAGACCCAGCGCCAGCTGAACGAGTCCACCAGCACGCCGCCCGCGACGACCCCGAGGGTGCCGCCGAGTCCGGCCAGGCCGCCCCAGATGCCCATCGCGATGTTGCGGCGGCGGCCGTGCTCGAAGGTGACGGTGAGGATGGACAGCGCGGCCGGCGAGAGCATCGCGCCACCCAGCCCCTGGACCGCGCGGGCGGCGATGAGCAGCCCGGGCGAGCCGGCCAGGCCGCCGGCCAGCGAGGTCACGCCGAACAGGACGAGCCCGGCGACGAAGATCCGGCGGGCGCCCAGCAGGTCGGCCGCGCGGCCGCCGAGCAGCAGGAATCCGCCGAACAGGAGGGTGTAGCCGCTGATCACCCATTGCAGGCCGTCGGTGCTGAAGCCGAGGTCGGACTGGATGTCGGGGAGCGCGACGTTCACGATCGTCACATCGAGCACCACGATGAACTGAGCGAGGGCCAGCACGGTGAGCGTGGCCCAGGGACTGCGTCGCATGGCGTCTCCGCAGGTAGCTGGTGGGAGCAGATCCGGGCAGGCCGGAACGAGCAGGTACGCCGAATGTGTACGGCGTATGCTTACGGAGTCACCATACATGAGACGTGTACGACGTATACCTAGTGACCTGTGCGTGGCGCCGTGGCCGGGCGCGGACCGCGCGCGGGATCGACGGGTACGGACCCTGCGTACGATGTACACAACCGAGCTGATCGGAAGGCGAGAGATGGCCGCGCAGAAGCGACTCAACCGCGACGAGCTGATCGCGACGGCCTTGTCCCTGACCGACACGGAGGGCCTGGGCGCCGTCACGATCCGGCGGGTCGCCCAGCAGCACGACGTGACGCCGATGGCGCTCTACCGGCACTTCCCGGACAAGGAGGGCCTGCTCGACGCGGTCGCCGAGAGCCTGCTCGCCTCGGTCGAGATGCCCGAGCCGGACGACCGGCCCTGGTACGAGCAGCTGGAGGGCGTGCTGACCGCCGTGGTCAAGGCGCTGGTGCCGCATCCGAACGCCGCCGTGCTGCTGCTCACCCGGATCACCGGGAGCGAGCCGGGCCTGGACATCACCGAGCGGGTGCTCGCCCAGCTCGGCTCCGCCGGGATGGACGTCCAGCGGGGCGCGGACAGCTCCTGCCACGTCCTGGCGTCACTGATCACCCTGGTGATCGGCGAGCCCGGGCACGCCTCGGGCGACGCGGAGGAGCAGGAGGCCGCGGTCCGCGCCAAGCGGGCCCACCTGAACTCCCTCTCGCCGCGCCGCTATCCGCACGTGGTGGCCGCGGCCGGCCCGCTCGCCGATTGCGCGAGCGCCGAGTTGTACTACCGCCGCGGGATCGAGCTGATCGTCACCGGCCTGCGCGGCCTGCGGAGCGGGTCGCAGCCGGTGGCGGGATAGCCCCGACCGCGACTCGACCGCGACCCCGACTCCGACCGCGCCGGCTCTCCTACGGCCCGGCGTCCACCCGGCGGGGTCCGGTCCGGGAGCCCGGTTCGGGGGTCCGATCCGGGAGTCCGGTGGGGCCGCAGGTGCTACCACGTCACCGAGGCCGGCCGGGCGGAACCGCGGGCGTGGCCGACCGGGGTCGAGCCGAGCCGCACCGTACGTGGCGAAGTCGCTCTCCGCGCCTTCCTGTTGTCCATCCCCGCCCCGGAGGACGCCGCCGGTCCGGCCCGGGCGGAGGAGCGGTGCCACCGCCAACGGGCCGAGGAGAGCCGCCGGTTGCGCGACCTGGCGACCGCCCCCGGCAGCTCCGGGTTCGGCGCGTACGTGGCGGAACCGGGGGTACGCCTGTCCGCCGCCACCGCGAAATGGGCGCGGTGGCCGCCGAACGCCTCGAAGCCGAGGCGAAGGACGCCGGCTCCGGCCGGCCCCGGACCCCGGACGGGAACGCGCACCCCCCTGCGCCCCGGACGGCGACACCCACCCCTCCTGACCCCGCGTCCGTCGCCCACGGTGAGCGGGCCCACGGCGACAGGCACGGAGAATTAACTCCAAGTACCTTCTGCGGCCAGATCTACGCGCGTATCTTGAGCGCGTTCGCGCGTGTCTCCTCCTCCCTCCCCGGGGGCGGTAGCGCCCGCGGCACCGTAAATCGCCCACCGCACAAAGGAGATCCCCTCCGGTGTCGCACTCCCCTGAGGGCGCCTCGCGCCCCGCGAGACCCGGTACGCCCGGGCAGGCCGCGCCTTCCGCGCAGGCCGCGTCCGCCACGCACCCGCCGCGCTCGGCCCTGCTGCGCAAGCGGGTCCTGCCGTTCGGCATAGCCGGCGCCGTCGTCCTGGCGGGCATCGGCGTCCACTCCGCTTTCGCCACGCCGTCCGCCGACGCCGTGATCGCCGAGGTGTACGGCGGTGGCGGCAACGCCGGTGCCACCTACACCAACGACTTCGTCGAGCTGGCCAACTCCGGTGCCGCCACGCTGGATCTGAGCGACTACAGCATCCAGTACCTGTCGGGCGCGCCGACCGCGACCTCCAAGTGGCAGGCCACCCCGCTGACCGGGTCGCTGGCCGCGGGCGGCCGCTACCTGGTCGGCGAGGCCGCCGGCACCGGCGGCAGCACCGCGCTGCCGGCGCCGGACGCGACCGGGAACATCGCGATGTCCGGCACGTCCGGCACCATCGCCCTGGTGCAGGGCGCCGACCCGCTGACCTGCGTGACGGCGGCGGACTGCGCCGCGGACTCCCGGGTCAAGGACCTGGTCGGCTACGGCACGGCCGTGGTGCACGAGGGCAGCGGCCCGGCGGCCGGCGCGAGCAACACCGCGTCGGTGGCGCGCAATGCCACGCTGACCGACACCGACGACAACGCGGCCGACTTCACCGCGGGCGACCCGACCCCGCAGAACGCCGCGGGCACCGGCGGCAGCGGCCCGACCTCGCCGCCCACCACCCCGCCCACCACGCCGCCGACGTCACCGCCGGCCACGGTGAAGATCCACGACATCCAGGGCGACACCCGGGTGTCGCCGTACGAGGGCAAGGCGATCAGCGGCGCGACCGGCATCGTCACCGGCGTGCGCGCCTACGGTTCGTCGCAGGGCTTCTGGTTCCAGGACCCGCACCCGGACAACGACCCGCGCACCAGCGAGGGAATCTACGTCTACACCAGCTCCACTCCCACGGTCTCGGTCGGCGACAGCGTCTCCGTCGCCGGTACGGTCTCGGACTACTACCCGGGCGGAACCACCGCCGGAGGCCAGGCCGTCACGGAGATCACCAAGCCCACGGTGACCAAGATCTCCAGCGGCAACCCGGTGCCCGCCCCCGTGGTCCTCGACGACAAGAAGGTGCCCGACTCCTTCGCGCCCAGCGCGGGCGGCGGTTCCATCGAGAGCTTCCCCCTGCGCCCGTCCGAATACGCGCTCGATTTGTACGCTTCCCTCGAAGGGATGAACGTCCAGATCGGCGACAGCCGGGTGGTCGGCGCCACCGACCCGTACTCCGAGCTGTGGGTCACGGTGAAGCCGAAGCAGAACCCGACCAAGCGCGGCGGCACCCTCTACAAGGGCTACGACGACCCCAACTCCGGCCGGCTGATGGTGCAGTCGCTCATCCCGACCTCCACCTCCGCGTTCCCGACCGCGAACGTCGGCGACACGCTGAAGGGCACCACCACCGGCCCGCTGGACTACAACCAGTTCGGCGGCACGTACGCGCTCCAGGCACGCACCCTCGGCACCGTCAAGAGCGGCGGCATCAAGCCCGAGGTCACCGCGAAGGCGTCGCCGGACCAGGCCACCGTCGCCACGTACAACGTGGAGAACCTGGCGCCCGACAACCCGCAGTCGAAGTTCGACGCGCTGGCCAAGGGCCTGGTCACCAACCTGCGTTCGCCCGACGTGGTGGCGCTCGAGGAGATCCAGGACAACGACGGCGCGAAGGACGACGGCGTGGTGGCCGCCGACCAGACGCTGACGAAGCTCACCGCCGCGATCGCCGCGGCCGGCGGCCCGCACTACCAGTGGCGCGGCATCGACCCGGTCAACGACAAGGACGGCGGCGAGCCCGGCGGCAACATCCGCCAGGTGTTCCTCTTCAACCCGGCCCGGGTCGGCTTCGTCGACCACGCCGGCGGCGACTCGACCACCGCGGTCGGCATCACCGGCAAGGGCGACAAGACCGAACTCACCGCCTCCCCCGGCCGGATCGCGCCGAACGACCCCGCGTGGAACAGCAGCCGCAAGCCGCTCGCCGGCGAGTTCACCTTCCGCGGCAAGAAGCTGTTCGTGATCGCGAACCACTTCGACAGCAAGGGCGGCGACCAGGGCGTCGACAGCCGCTTCCAGCCGCCGGTGCGCAGCTCCGAGGTGCAGCGGGTGCGCCAGGCGATCCTCGAGCACGACTTCGTGGAGCAGTTGGAGGCCGCCGACCCGAAGGCCGACGTCGTCGTCCTCGGCGACCTCAACGACTACCAGTTCTCGCCCGCGGTGTACGCCCTCACCGGCAACGGCAAGGCGCTGACCGACCTGGTCAACACCCTCCCGGTCGCGGAGCGTTACTCCTACGTCTACGAGGGCAACTCCCAGGTGCTCGACCACATCCTGGTCAGCCCGAACCTCGGCAAGCACGTGGACTACGACGTGGTCCACATCAACTCCGAGTTCGCCGACCAGACGAGTGACCACGACCCGCAGGTCATCCGCCTCAAGCCGTAACTCGTACGGCGTAACGCCTAGCACGCAGCACGCCGCGGGCAACGCTCGTCAGGGGCGGGCCTGTTGACGGGTGGCGGCGGTCACGGAAGTGGCCGCCGCCGCCTGTTGGCCACCCGCCGCGCGACTGCCGTACCCGCCGCCCGCGGCCCGCGCGGCGAACCTCAGCGGTGGCCCAGCACGTTGACCACCCGTCCGCTGGGGTCGCGGACGAAGAAGCGCCGCACACCCCACTCCTCGTCCTGCAGTGGGTGGACGATCTCGGCGCCGCTCTCCCGCATGAGCGCGTAGGCCGCGTCCACGTCGCTCACCTCGACGCTCAGGTCAGGGGTGACGGGCGCGGTCCTGTCCTCGCTCATGATGCTGATCTGCGCGGCCGGGCTGGACGGGGAGGCGAGCGTCATGATCCAGCCGTGGTTCATGACCTCCTCGAAGCCCAGCAGCCCGTAGAACTCCCGGCTCTCCCCCGCGGCTTCGGAATGGATGTTGGGCACGACCCGGCGAACGGTCATCGACGACTCCAAGTACGGACGGACGGACGTGTTTGCGTGCCTCCAGGAGTACTACGGCGCGCTGACCGACGCACGTTCACCGGCGCGCTCGGACGCGTCGACAGGGCAGACTGGTCGCCGCACCGGCGTCCCCCGGCGCGTCGCCCGGCGCGTCCCCCGGCACCGTACGAAAGCGGACCAGATGACCACACCGACCGATCGCGTCGACCACGAACTGATCCGGGCGGCGGCCGATGTCGCGGCCACGGCCTGCCGGGGCGACAACCACACCATGGCGGCCGCGGCCCGCGCGCGGGACGGCCGCGTCGTCACCGCGGTGAACGTCTACCACTTCACCGGCGGCCCCTGCGCGGAACTGGTCGCACTCGGCACAGCCGCCACCCAGGGCATCGACGACCTCGTCACCATCGTCGCCGTGGGCAACCGCGAGCGCGGCGTCGTGCCCCCGTGCGGCCGCTGCCGCCAGGTCCTCCTCGACTACTTCCCCGCCCTGACCGTCATCGTCGGCGCCGGCGACCAGCTCCGCGCCGTCCCGATCACCGCGCTGCTCCCCGAGAGCTACGTCTGGGCCGACCACCAACTCGACTCCGACTGACGGGGGTTGCCCTCCACCGATGGCGCGCGACGACAAGAAGCCCCGACCGCTGCGCCTCCTCCGGCGCCATCGCCACCGCGGGCGGCTCCTGGCTGACCCTGCGCGAACCCGGCACGGCCCGGGCCTTCCCGGACGAGGCCACGGCCCGCGGCTGGGACCCGTCCACCCCGGCCACCCCGGCCGCCGAACAGCTCGACGGCCGGCCCCCGTACGAGACCCTCACCGACCCGAGCCGCCCGCCGACCCTCAGCCGAACCCCCGCCGCACCCGTACGACCGGCTCCCTGACGTCCACCGGGTGGTGCGCCTTTCCCGCGGCCCGGGCTCAGGCGGGGCGTTTGGCGACGACGACCACCCCGGGGCCGACCTGCTCGTCGGCGGGGAGCCGGAGTTCGGCGACGAGGCTCAGGCCGGCCCGTTCGATCAGGTCCACGAGTTCTTCCGGCCGCCACTTGTGCGTGGTCCACCGAACGGACACGCCGCCGTACGCCTCGGTGCGCACCGCGTCCTCGTCGCCGACGTGGGTCGCGGTGATGAAGTGCCCGCCGGGCTTCAGGGCGCGCGCGAACATGGCGAGCACCTGCGGAAGGACGTCGCGCGGGAGGTTGAACAGCGACCACCATCCGAGCACGCCGCCGAGGGACCCTTCCGCGAGGTCGAGTTCGGTGGCGGAGGCGACGTCGAAGCGGCACTCCGGGTGCAGCCGGCGGGCGTTCTCGATCATGCGGGGCGAGAGATCGACGCCGGACGCGTCCAGGCCGCGCTCGACGAGGTAGGCGGTCACCGTTCCGGGTCCGCAGCCGACGTCGAGTACCGGGCCGAGGTCGCTCACGGTGTCGGCGAAGGCGTCCATGGTCGCCTTGAGCCAGGGCTGGAGACGGATGTCGCCGAGCCCCGTCGTCGCCACCATGTGAACGTAGTTGTCCGCCACCCGGTCATAGGACTCGCGAACCTTGTCGAGGTCGGCCGGGCGGTCAACGGAGTGTGCACGCATCGGCCCACCATAGGACGACGGCCCTGGGGACGGCAGGACAACAGGCGATCGGTGCACGGGGAACGCGGAATCCGCTGCGCCCGCACCCCATCGGGCGCAACGGCAACGGCGGCCCCGGCCGCCACGGCCACCACGGCCGCCACGGCGCGGAAACCGGTGGCCCCGCGGACTGCGGCCATGCACACTGACCCCGTGATCGACTCCCAGCCGCCTGCCGCCGCGCTCACCTGGGCGGCGGAAGTCGCCGGACCCGAAGCCTCCGCGCACACCGTACGGCGACTGCTCGGGGGCACCCACGCCGCCACGCACCTGCTGGAGACCGTGGACCCGGCGCACGAGATGATCCTGCACCGCTACCCGCCCGGCGACCGCGCCGCCGCTCGGGCGGCCGTCGTCCTTGCGGCGCTCGACGGGCTGGGCGGCTGGGCGCCTCGGCTGCTCGGCGCCGACCCCGAAGGAGAGCGGTTCGGCGAACCCGCGACCCTTATCACCCGTCTCCCGGGCCGCTCGGACATCACACCGGCGTCCCCCGAGGTGGCGGCGGTCCAACTGGGCCGCACCCTGGCCCGGCTCCACGAGGTCCCGCTCCACGGGCTCACCGGACTGCGCGACGGAATGGCGACCATCAAGGACGCCGCCTCCGCCCATGCCGCCGCCTCCTCCGACCCGGGCACCGGCACCGCTCCCGCTCCCGCTCCCGCTCCTGCCTCGGCGATCCTGGCCTCCCACGGCCACCGCCTCACCGAGGAAGCACCGGTCCTGACGCACTACGACTACTGGTCGGGCAATGTCCTGTGGCAGGGGGACCGGCTCACCGGCGTCATCGACTGGTCCGGCGCCTCGCTGGCACCGCGCGGCTTCGACGTGAGCTGGTGCAGGCTCGACCTCGTCCTGCTGCACGGCCCGGCCGCGGCCGAGACGTTCCTGGCCGCGTACGAGGAGGCGGCCGGCCAGAACCTGCCCGCCATGGTGCTGTGGGACCTGTTCGCCCTCACCAACTCGCTTCACTCCGTGGAGACTTGGTACCCAAACTACCAGGATCTCGGGCGCACCGACCTCACCCCGGCAGAGCTCCGCACGCGCCACACCGCGTGGACCGACGACCGCCTCGCGCACTACCGCGCGCTCCCGTCCTCCGGGCGGATCTGAGCGCGCCACCCACCGCCCACCACGCGCCGCCCGCAACCCACCACCGGCAACGCGGCACCGCACCAGTCGCGTACGGCGACCGGCATCCCCAACGGACCACCCAACGGCCCGCGTTACGCCCCCGCACACCCCGAGCACCTCCGCGCGCCCTCCCGCGCCCCCGCCGAACGGATCACTGTGGGACAGGAGTTGCGCAGGGTTTGTGTGGGGCGGGTTGACTCCCAGGAAGCGGGGCACTAGACCACTGTCTGACCGAGAGAGCGCTCTCACGGGCGTAGCGACCCTGTACACGGACCCCACCCGGGCAGGAGAGATGCATGGCAGCCGTATGCGCGTCGTGAACTCAGCGCTCGCTCATGGCACTTGCGCGCCCACGGGCGCAACCCCCCACAGATTCCGATCGGGACAGGAGATCGCATGTCCAGCGGACAGGTACCAGAGCAGGAAAAGGCGCAGGGCGGGCCAGGCCGCACGGCGCGGCGCACCCGCAGGCCGAAGGGACGGTTGGCGCTGACCGCGCTGGCCGTGGCCGCGCTGAGCCTGGCCGGGATGACCGCGGCCACGGGCACCGGAAGCGCGGCCGCCCCGACCGCGGCCACCGTCGCACCGAACGACGTGCCCGCGCCGCCTGCCGGCTTCACCACCACCTGGAGCGACGACTTCAACGGCGCCGCGAACACCGGTGTGCCGTCGTCGGATTGGAAGTACGACACCGGGCCGGGCAGCAGCTTCGGCACCGGTGAGATCGAGACGATGACCAACAGCACCTCGAACGTCTACGAGGACGGCAACGGCCACCTGGTGCTGAAGGCGCTGCACGACGGGTCGGACCCGGGCTCGGGCTGGACGTCGGGCCGGATCGAGACGCAGAGCGACAGCTTCGGCGCGCCCGCCGGCGGCGTGGTGATGATGCAGTCCTCGATCCAGCAGCCGGACCTGACCACGGCCAACGGCGCGGGCTACTGGCCCGCGTTCTGGATGCTCGGCTCGACGCTGCGCAGCGGCACCACCTGGCCGACCTCGGGCGAGGTGGACATCCTGGAGGACATCAACGCCCGCAGCTCGGTGTTCGGCACGCTGCACTGCGGCACCAACCCGGGCGGCCCGTGCAACGAGTCGACCGGCATCGGCTCCGGCGAGCACGCCTGTTCCGGCTGCCAGACCGGCTACCACACGTACGCGGTGCAGATCGACCGCTCGGTGTCGCCCGAGCAGATCCGCTGGTACCTGGACGGGCAGAACTACTTCACCGTCAACTCCACGCAGGTGGACGCCACCACGTGGGCGAACGCCGTGGACCACCCGTTCTTCATCATCTACGACCTGGCGATGGGCGGCGGCTTCCCCGACGCGTTCGGCGGCGGCCCCAACTCCTCGACGGTCTCCGGCGGTCAGATGAACGTCGACTACGTCGCGGTCTACAACAAGGCGCCGTAGCCGCTCGAGCGTCGCACCGCACCACTCCACGCACCGCGGCACCGCCTGTGGCGCGCGGGGAGGCCGGCCCGCAGGGCGTCGAGTTTCGCCCGCTCCCCGGCGCCGAGCGGTGCCTGGCTCGCGCCTTCGGAGTGCGTG